>JAOUGG010000017.1 GCA_029857855.1 Acidimicrobiia bacterium
CCGACCGACGTGATCGTCGGGCTCCGCGACCTCGGGTTCGGCGGCCGCAACGTCGATGACTCCGGGCGACCGGTCTGGACCGGTCTCGCCGCCCTCGACATCGACTACATCCGGGTGTGCGACAACGGTGTGATCGACTGACCACCCAAACAGCCAACACCCCAACAGCCCAACAGCCAAGCTGGGGCTACAGCCGGCGGAGCTTCACCTCGGTGACCGCATGGTCGGCGCCCTTGATCACGACCAGATCGGCCCGCTCCCGGGTCGGGAGAATGTTCTCCACGAGGTTCTTCTCGTTGATGCGGATCCAGATATCGGTGGCGATGTCTCTCGCCTCGGAGTCGCTCAGATCGCTGTAGCGGTGGAAGTACGACCGGGGGTCCTTGAACGCCGTCTCCCGCAGGGTGAAGAACCGTTCGACGTACCAGTCGCGGATGTCATCGATCGCCGCGTCGACATAGATCGAAAAGTCGAAGAAGTCGGAAACGAAGATTGGCGTCTCCTTGTCGGCCGGACCCGCCTGGAGCACGGTCAGACCTT
This sequence comes from Acidimicrobiia bacterium, assembly GCA_029857855.1. GTDB lineage: Bacteria > Actinomycetota > Acidimicrobiia > Acidimicrobiales > SZUA-35 > JAHELU01. The sequence goes on from JAOUGG010000017.1 coordinate 541, forward strand.
CGACGATCAGGATGTCGGGCTGGCGGACCACGACCTCGGCACCGGGAACCACGTCGTAGATCAGGTGGTTGTAGACCGGGGCCTTGACCTCGGCCTCCCCCGACTTCACCTCGGCCAGGAATCGGAGCAGGCGGCGCCGGTCGTAGCTCTCGGGAAAGCCCTTGCGGTCCATCAGGCCACGATCCTGAAGGATCTGATTCGGGTACAGGAAGCCGTCGGTGGTGACCAGCTCAACCCGGGGATGGTTCGGCCAGCGGGCCAGGATCTGGCGCAGGACCCGGGAGGTCGTCGACTTGCCGACGGCCACCGATCCGGCGATACCGATCACAAACGGGGTCTTGGCCGGCAGGCGACCGAGGAACGTGTCACTGGCCCGGTACAACTCCTGGGAGGCACCGACGTACAGGTTCAGCAGACGCGACAGGGGCAGGAAGAACCGTGCCACCTCATCCAGGCTGAGCGCCACATTGAGCCCTCGAAGCTGTTCCAGGTCGGCCTCGGTCAACGACAGCGGCGTGTACGCCCGCAACGCGGCCCACTGATCGGCCGTGAAGGTCATGTAGGGCGAATGGAGCTCGGTGCTCATGAAATCTCGGTGCTCATGAATGTTGTTCCTCCGCAGCGCTGCTACGGGCCGACGCGACCGTCGGGCGAGATGTCGAGCGGCGGACTCGGGAGCCGGCCGTCGAGAAGTGCGGGAAGCATCGTCGGCAGGCTGGGGGGCAGAAACGACTCGGTCGACGACACGACCTCCGGGACCGGCCACCACCGGGCGCCCTGGAACGCCAGGGCCTCCAGCGCTTCGAGCCCCTGAGGCCGTTCGATCGTTCGTTCCGTCGTACGAGCGATGTGGATGACCTCATCCTGATCGAAGTGGTAGCCGCCGAAGTCGAACTCGACGTGTTGGGTCCAGATGACAGGACCGACCTCGGCCTCCCGAAGTCCACCCTCCTCCCACAGCTCACGCATGACCGTGTCCTCCGAGCGCTCGCCAGGGTCGATGCCCCCACCGGGCAACTCCCACCACGAGCCCTTCGACGAATCGGCGGGATCGACGCTGTTGATCAGAAAGATCTGGTCCAGGTCGTTGAGCAGCACCACGCGGGCCGACTTGCGTTTCAGGGTCCATGGCGCCATCGTCCGCCAATGTAGCGAAGTTGATCCGGTTGCCCCGAATCATGGACATGGGGGCCGGAACCGGAGCTGCTCGGGTCAGACCGTGGCGTTGGTGCCGAGCACGACGATCACGTCGGCGCCATCGATCGTCACCCCGATGTCGTCGACGCCCAGCTGGACGACATTGGTTTCCGGGATCTCGAGCACGGCGGCCACCTGCCGGGCGTCGAGGACGAAGCCTTCGGTGTAGTAGACGAAGCTGTCGTCGGCCGGATCACCGATCTTGTTCTCCGGGTTCAACGTCCCGTAGCCGAACGAGCTCAACCGCTCGCTGCCCCGGGCGGCGAGGCCGTTACGGCCGTCCGACCCGTTTGCCACCCGGACCCCCACCTCGTTGGGCGGGCGGGAGCCGTTGATGAAGACCGAGGCGACGTCGATCTCCTTCAGCGCCTCCTCAGCTGACTCAGCCTTCTCGGCCTGCCACAGGCCGTCGCCGACGGTGTCACCGAGGTACCCGACCCAGCGCAGCAGGAGTATCCCGCACAGCAGCAGCGCTGCGGCCAATGCCGCGGCGTTGACGATGTCATGGCGCTCGATCGATTGGATCACAGTCGTTCAGGCTCTTTCGGGTTTCGGTCGAAGGGTCGATCTACAAAATACCGCGGTTCAGGGTAGAGCATGCCGCGCCGCTCGTGGTGACAGCCCGATGCCGACCCGATCGATCTAACGGGTGAGTCGGGCCCGAGTGAGGAATCCCGTGTGGGCCACCATCCGGTGATCAGGGCGAACCGATTGGCCTTCGATGTGCCAGGTCCGGTTGAGCACCTCGGTGGTCGAGACCTCCCCGAAACCGACCCGAGCCAGCTCATCGGTCACCTTGACGACCTGCGTGATCGACGGGCTGTACGAAACGAACAACCCACCGGGACGCAGCGCGACCGGAATGTGGGGAATCACCCGCCACGGTTCCGGGATGTCGAGTACGACCCTGTCGAAGTCGCGATGGTCGATTCCGTCGTAGCTGTCCCGCAGCTCGACCTGATACCGGGCCAGGGCGGCCTCGCCCAGGAACGACCCGACGTTCTTGGTGGCACGGGCCGCGAAGTCCTCCCTCAGCTCGTAGCCGACGATGTCGGCTCCGGCCCGGAGCATCGCCATCGAAAGCGCCCCCGAACCGACACCGGATTCAAAGACCCGCACCCCCGGGCCGATGTCGGCCAGCATCAAGATCGGGCCGATGTCCTTCGGGTAGATCACCTGGGCGCCGCGGGGCATCGTGAGGATGAAGTCGCTCAACGTGGGGCGGTAAGCGGTGAACCGTTGACCCCGGGTGCTGGCCACCGCCACCCCCTCGGGCCGACCGATGACGTCGCGATGGGCGAGCGAACCGGCGTGGGTCTGGAACTCCCCTTCGGCGCTGAGCTCGACGACGTAGCGCCGCTTCTTCTGGTCGATGAGAAGCACCAGCTCACCCGCCTGCATCGGCCGGATAACCCGCTCGTCGGCTGGAACCGACGGATCGGTGGGCGGGTCTTCCTCGGTTGCATCCAAAGCGGGTTCGGGCGTGAGCGACAACAGGCGTCCTTCGGGCTCGGAGTAGCGCAAGGCCGTCGAGGTGACCCCGCCCGGGGCCGTCTCGTCAGTGTTGCCTGACGGTGGCCTCGTTCCTGGTCGTAAAGGCTACCGGCTGGGAGTGACCGGCGGTTCGGGAAACCAACCGGCAGAACGCACACGTCTCGGCGTCGGTCGGCGAGCCGCAACTCGGGCACGTGCCGAGACTGCCCCGATCCTCAAAGTCGGTGAAACGATCGACCACCCGCTTGAGGTACCCGAAATAGAACTCGGCCTTGCTGCCCGGCGATCGGTCCTCCAGCAGGTTGAGTGCCTCCTTGAAGCCGAGATGCTTGTTGCCGATCGCCATCGGGCACTCCTCGACCTGGTAGTCGATCCCCCGCAGCACACAGTAGGCGGCCGTCTCCCGCTCGGTGAGACGTACCAGCGGCTTGGCCTTGCGCGGAAACCCGTCGCGTGCTTCGAGAAGGGGACGCTGCCGGCCCAGGTAGTCGACCTGCCAGCGCATCACGTTGCCGTAGAGAACGGCGGCCTCGTCGTCGAGATTGTGACCCGTGACGACGGCATCGTAGCCACCGTCGACGGCCGCCTTGTCGAACACATGGCGCTTCGACAGCCCGCACGCCGAACACGGGACCCGCCCGGTGGCCTCGGCCGCCGAGGGCACATCGAACCCGTAGCTGTCGGCCAGGTCGACGATCGTCAGCTCCAGACCGTGCCGGGAGACGAAGTCGGTCACGAACGAAAGCGACACGTCGGAGTAGTCGTCGATTCCGAGGCCGACGTAGAGTCCGTCGGCTGCGTAGCCGAGCTCTCGCAGGATGTCCCACACCGCCAGGCTGTCCTTGCCGCCCGACACGGCGACCAGCAGGCGCTCGCCGGGTGCGAACATGTCGTAGTCGTCGATGACCCGGTCAACCTGCTGGCGGCAGTAGCGCAGGAAATGGTCGGAGCAGAAGTTGGCGTTGTGACGGCGCAGAGCGATGACGGCCGGTTCACGGCAGACCCGACATTTCATCGTTTAGCCCCCGCTGATCACGGGCCGGATCTCGATCTCGGCGTCGTCGGCCAGCATCGAATCGGCCGGGATCAAGGTGCCGGAACCGATCACGAGAACCGATTCGCGGTTCAGATCGAGCTTGCGGAGCAGCTTGGTAACTGACATCGGACCGGGGATCTCGATCTCGCGTGATGGATTTCGCAGCAGCACCTTCACGGGATCCGACATCCTCCTATTCGGCGTCGGCGCCGGCACGCGACCGACGGAGCCGCCGGCGCCTGCGCTTCTCTTCCTTGATCTGCTCCTTGTGGGTCACCGGCAGGTGCTCGATGATGATCGTCTCCCCCGGCTTGATCGAGGAGACGTCGATCACCTCGCGGCGGCCCACCGTCTTGTGCACCATGCGGTACAGCACGGTGGCCACCATTGTGATGAGCCACGAACGGGACGGGCTGCGCGTGTAGGCCCTGAGGGCCAGCTGGAACAGTCGGAGCCACATCAGAGGCGACGAATCTCCAGGACGGAGCTCTGCTTCTTGCCCGCCTTGCGACCCATGATGTAGATGAGCAGCAGAAGGATCACACCGATGACACCACCGGCCAGAGCCATCTTCTTCTTGCCGTCCTCGGCCACGACATCCACCTGTCCCTGGATGTCACGAAACTTTGCTTCGATGTCGGCCGGGGTGATACCAGCGGTCTCGGTCATGAGTAAACCTTCTTCTTCGCCCGACTGAGGGCTCGGTACATGAGTGCAGCCAGCACTCCCAACACGATGACGGTGAACAAGTACGGAAGCAACGACGCCCAGGATGATCCGGTGAACCAGTCGAGACCCTGCGTCAGCCGCAGCGTGCCGACGCTGACGAAAACCGCACCGAGGAACATGAGCAGCGAACCGGCGAGGCCCCAGCCGAGATAGGTACCCAACCGCTTCAACGGATCGAGGGTCTCCTGCCGGGCATAGCCCACCACGAGTTCGCGGATTTCGGAGATCTCATCGAGCGGGTTGGGTGTGGCCATCGGCTCTCCAGGGGTCGGCTTGGGCGGCGATCGTTCCGGCGACGATCGGAACCGTCAGTACTGGGAAGTGTAGGTGAATGCAGCACAAACCGCGGCCCCTTCGCCGCCGGACCGACCCGAATCCTGCGGGTTAGCCGTCCTGCAGTCGAAACCGGAGAACCTCGACGAGACCGTCGAGCGAGCCGATCAGGATCGCCGCCGCCTCATCGGCCTCCGGGGCGGCCAGGATCCGGTATCGATCAAGGGTCGAAACCGGGGCGGCGACGGCCATGCCGTAGAGCGCTTCGATGCCGCCGTCGGGCACGTCGATCGAACCGACATCGGCGCCGAGCTCCGAGACGAGCGACAGGAGGATGCCGAACCGCTCCCGGGCGGTACCGAGCGCCTGCTTCGCCGACTCGCTCATAAGCGGGGTCCACGGCTCGACGTCGGCCCGGGGGTAGGGATCGTCGTCGAGCCAGCGGGTGACCCGAAAACGTTCCACCCCAACCGCTTCAATCATCAATCGGCCGTCGGCGGTGGGGGCGCCGGCCACGAGTTCGGCGAGCGTGCCGACTTCGGCCCGCTGATCGGCGCCTCCGACCTCGGATCCTCGGGTGATCATCACGACACCGAATCGGCCGTCGGTGGCGGCGATGTCTTCCATAAGCTGCAGGTAGCGCGGCTCGAACACGTGCAAACCGAGCGGCATGCCGGGTAGAAGGACCGACTGGAGCGGGAACTGGGCCAGGATCGCCATCGCTACTGGGGGCGGGCCGGCCGGGGTGAGAGCTCGTCGATGGTCGGCCCCTCGGGATAGCGGATCAGGGACAGCAACAAAGGCTCCTGCGCCTGGATTTCGACATCACCTGCGAGTTCGGGATCGTTGATGATGTAGGAGAACGTCAACGCGTCTTCGTCCACCGACGATTCGGCGAATCCCGACAGCGCCCGGACACCCGACAGGCTCCCCGTCTTGGCCTGGACGTGGCCCGCAATCGGCGTCTCCTTGAACCGCTCGCGCAGCGTGCCCCGCTCGCCGGCGACGGCCAGCGAATCGGCCAGTGGCGACTCGGTACCGGCGATCGTCAGCAGCTCGGCCAGCATTTCGCACGTCACCCGGTTCGACTCCGCCAGGCCGGATCCGTCGTTGATAACCACGTCGTTCAGGGGCACCCCGAGGTCACCGAGGACGCCTCGAACCGCCTGCGCACCGGCCGCCGTCGAACCCTCGCCCGACACTTCCCGCCCGATTCGCTTGAGGAGCAGCTCGGCTCCGAGATTGGAGCTGTAGGCGTTGACATGGGTCACCGTCGCCACCAGGTCCGGCGACTCGACTTCGGCGAGAACCCGGGCTCCGGCCGGGGTGACTCCGGCGGCGGCAGGACCGTTCACGATGAGGCCACGAGCGCGCAGGAGCTCGGTGAGCTGTTCGGCCGCGTAGCGGGGTGGATCGTCGGTCTGGGAGCGGGGCCGCGGTGTGCCGAGGTAGGTCTCGGGCCAGTCGACGAATCCCTCGTTGACGGTCAGTGCCGACAGCGGACCGGATTGATTCTGTGTGACGAGACCGTTCCGCCACGGCCCGAAACGTTGCGAATCGAGGAACGACTCGTCGCCGACGACCGCTCCGTCGATCTCGGTGACGCCCTCGGCGGCGAGAGCAGCGGCGACCGAATCGGCGAGATCCTCGAGCCTGGTCCTGGATCGGGCCTCGACCTGCTCGTACTGCGACTGCCAGGCATCGGTGGTGAGAAACGGGTCACCGCCGCCCACGAGATACAGATCGCCGTTGAGAACACCGCCGTCGACCGATGCGGCCGTCTGGACCGTCGTGGTGAAACGGAACTCGGGCCCGAGAACCTCCAGCGCAGCGAAGGTCGTGACGAGCTTCTGGTTGGAGGCCGGGATCAGGCCACCAGGGATCGTCGACGACGGGGCCAGCAGGCGATCGCCCGATCGCACGGTCAGGCAACTCTGATCGGGATAGCGGTCGATGGTGGTCGACAGCGTGGTGGCCAGGATGTCGTCGCTCACCGGCGCCTGCAGCGTCTGCGGTATCCGGCGAGCCGAGAGCATCGGGCTGTCGAGCACTGCGTTGTACTCGACACGGGTTCCGGAGACGGCCTCGAAGTCGGAGTTCTCGGCGGAACGCCAGGCGCCGAGGGCGAGGACGGCGAGGACCACCGGAGCGGCGACGAGACGGATGATTCGACCGATCTCCATGACGTCCCCAAGCTAGCGGGCCGGTGGCGTCGACGTGCATACCCCCGGGATTGGTGCCGGCGCGACACGTCGAGGGCACGTCAGCCGGCGTCGTTGGGCTCCAGTGCCGCTCGGACAAACGCCCGCATGTGGTGGAATCGGGCCTCCAACGCCTCGTCGGAGAACGGATCGATGTCGAGCAGGCCGGTCAGCATGGCCCGATCGGAGAAGTACGTCAGCAGGGCGCCGTAGCCGGTGAGAACCAGGTGTTCGGGGTCGTGCTGGCGAAAACGACCGGCCTTCATCTCCCGCTCGAAGAACGCAACGGAACGGCGGAAGTGGGGCCGTAGCGCCTGACCGAGATCGAATCCGAGATGACCGGTCTCCGTGAGTGCCTCGCGCCTCACGATCTGGACGATCTCCGGGTTGTCACGAAAGAACTCGAAGCTGACCCCGAGAATCCGATCGACCACCTTCCACCCGTCGACCTCCGTGCTGCGAGCTCGGTCGATCTGGCGGGTCCACTCGAGCAGCGCCTCCTCGAGGACGTGGCGGTACATCGCCTCCTTGGACGGGAAGTAGTGAAGCAGGCTGGGTCGACGTATCCCGACACCCTCGGCGATGTCGTTGAGCGAGGCCCCCTCGTAGCCCTGACTGGCAAAACGGCGACGGGCCTCGGCGACGATTCGTTCCTTGGTCGTCGGATCTCCCACCAGGTTCAACATAGCCGCACTCGGACGGTCATCGGCTCCCGCCATCGCCTGTCGAGGTTCCGGAACGGGCCCCCGGCGGCTGCGAGGTCGACACGCCCGATCCCCGATACGGTCATGTTCCATGGAGATCATTGCCGCCTTGTTCATGGACGACATCGAGCTTCGTTCGGTCCCCGGCCCTTCCACGCGGATCGATCTCGGAGGAATCCAGTTCTCGGCCCCCGCCCCCGCACCGGTGCCCGTCACCGTCGCCCCGCACCTGGTCGTGCTGGTGTGGAACCCGCCGGACGGCAAGGAGTTCGGGGCATTGGAGGTCACGTTCGCCTTCCACGATTCGTCGTCGCCACCGCCGTCCGGTGATGGATCCGGCGAGTCCGAACCGCTCGCCCGCAATGTGCAGCCGCTACAGATCGAGCCCGGTAAGTTCAACTACCGTCTCATCCGGGCGGATCTCGAGTTCGACGACTACCGGACGGTCGTGGCCACCTGTCGAATCGACGGCGGCCGGGCCCACATCGTGCCCTACACCCTGCTCCCGCCGGTCGAATAGGATCCGGAATGCCTGTGGGCACTCGGCTGACCGGCGCCGCGGTGAGCGACCATCCCGATCCGGCGGTCGCCGTCGGCGAGGTCGTCGGCCACCTGCAGAATTCACTGGCCGGGTCACCCCAGTTCGCTCTGCTGCTGGTCGACGAGCGGATCGGACCGTTGCTGTCGACAATCGCCAAGACGGTACACCGCCTGCTCGGCCCGGATCTGTTGCTGGCGCTGGCCCGGGGGCGGCCGGCCGGGTCGGACCGTCTGAGCCCGATCCAAGGGTCGATCGTGGTTTGGGCCCTGTGTGGTGTCGAGGTGACGGCTATCGACGGCCGTACCGGCAAACGGCCGGCAACGACCGGCACCCACTCCCCGGCTCCGGTCATGCGACGGTGCTCCGACGGGGCCGTGACGGTCAGCGTGCAGTCCGATCCCGACGAGGTGACGCCACTGTTCATCAGCGGTGACGGAAGAACCTGGCGAGCCTCGAACGCCACGATCCGGTTTCCCCCCGGTTCGGCCACCGTGGCCACCACGCCGGGATACCGACCGCTCGGTCCCACGGCGATGGTCACCGACGCCCGCGATCGCTTCCTGGTCCGGGTCGATCACGTCGCCGCCCGGGCCCTACTCGTCGACCGTCTCGACACCTCCGGTGCATTCGTCGACGGACCGTCGGTCGAGTTTCCCCCGCTCCGGGTCGTGACGCTGACCGCGTCGAGCGAGCAGGACGGACGGACGATCGACGTCGTGGCGGTCGACCCCGACGACGGATCGATCGAGCTCGACGAACCGATCGGCGTCGGCGTCCGGATCCGGCTGATCACCGACGACCCGGAAGCCACCGGCCGAAACCTCGTCGACCGGATCGTGTCCACCGAAACGCTCGCCGATCGGGCGGTGCTCATCGACCACACACTGCGACTGCCCGATGAGCCCCTCGAAAAAATCGCCACCGTGCTCGTTCCCAGCCATTCCCGGATGACGAGCCCGACCGGGCATCGCCGACCGTGGACTGCTGCTCGGGCTCTGCTGGTTCAGGTGGCGAACGAGCCCTGACCTGATTCGGCTCGACGAGGAACCACCCCGATGGCGGGTCGGCGTCGGCGCCGGTAGCGTAGCCGAGGTGGAAGACAGCTCACTGCAAGAGATCGAAGACCTTGGCATCAACGTGATCCGGGCCCTGGCCATGGACGCGCCGATGAAGGCGAACTCAGGCCATCAGGGCACGGCAATGGCCCTCGCTCCACTGGCCCACGCCCTGTTCACCCGGGTCCTTCGCTATGACGCGGCCGACCCTGCCTGGCCCGACCGTGACCGCTTCGTGCTGTCCGGCGGTCACGCGTCGATCCTGCTGTATTCGATGCTGTATTTGACCGGCCAGGGACTCGAGCTGGAGGACCTGAAAGAGTTCCGCCAGTGGGGTTCCCGCACGCCGGGCCACCCGGAGGTCGGTCACACGCCGGGCGTCGAGGTCACCACCGGGCCGTTGGGGCAGGGCTTCGCCAACGCGGTCGGCATGGCGATCACCGAACGATTTCTTCGCAATCACTTCGGCTCCGAACTGTGCAACCACCACACGTTCGTGTTCGCCGGTGACGGCGATTTCTCGGAGGGCATCAGCCACGAGGCGGCCTCGTTGGCCGGTCACCTGGGGCTGGGCCGCCTGATCTGCGTGTACGACGACAACCACATAACGATCGACGGACCCACCGAACTCTCCCTCACCGACGATGCCGCCGGCCGCTTCCGAGCCTACGGATGGGAGGTCGTGGAACTGGGCGAGACGGCCAACGACGTCGACACCCTCACCGCTGCGCTGGAGGCGGCCAAGCGTGACGAGACCAAGCCGACGCTGCTCGTTCTGCGCTCGCACATCGGCTACCCGTCACCGTCGCTCACCGACGATCACGCAGCCCACGGTAATCCGTTCGACGCCGACGAGATCGCCGCCACCAAGACCGTGATGGGGCTGCCTGCCGATGAGCAGTTCTGGGTACCTCCCGAGGTCCTCGACCTGTACCGGACGGCCGGGGCGCGGGGCGCGTCGGAGCGCGCCGCCTGGCAGGAACGGCTCGATGCCTCGTCTCATGGCGACGACTGGCACAAGGCGTGGTCCGCGGCCCGACCCGATGTCGCCGCGGCCGCGCTCGCCGCGTCCGCGGGGTTCGAACCCGGTTCGAAAGCGGCGACCCGCAAGGCTTCGCAGAAGGTGCTGACCTCCCTGACCACGGTCATGCCCACCATCATCGGCGGCGCTGCGGATCTCACCGGCAATACCGGCACCGCCGTCGATTCGGAGCTCCAGTCGGTGGCCAACGGCGGCGGCCGTCAGATCTACTTCGGCGTGCGTGAGCACGCCATGGGGGCTGCTCTGGTCGGCGCGGCCCATCACGGCGGCGTGCTTCCCCTCGGCGGCACGTTTCTCGTTTTCTCCGACTACATGCGACCGGCGGTCCGGTTGGCCGCCATGTCGCATGCCCGCTGTGTCTTCGTCTGGACCCACGATTCGGTCGGCGTGGGCGAGGACGGACCGACCCATCAGCCGGTCGAACACGTGATGAGCCTCCGGGCCATCCCCAATCTCACGGTGATCCGTCCCGCCGACGGCAAGGAGACGGCCGGTGCCTGGGCGGTCGCCGTGAACAACGACGGACCGACCGCGCTGATCCTCAGCCGCCAAGACCTGCCCGTGCTCGACTCGAGCGACGCCGCCCGGGTCGCCGAGGGCGCCTACGCCGTCGTCGACGTCGACGATCCCGACGTCATCCTCGTCGCCACCGGCAGCGAGGTCTCGGTTTGCGTTGACGCGGCGGCCGAACTCTCCTCCGACGGGGTGGCCACCAGGGTCGTCTCGATGCCGAGCTGGGAGCTGTTCACCAAACGATCGGAAGCCGACCGTAGCGCAGTCCTCGACCCGTCGATCCCGACCGTTTCGGTCGAGGCCGGTGTCACCCTCGGGTGGGAGCGGTACGCGCTGGTCAGCGTCGGCATCGACCGGTTCGGAGCCTCGGCCCCCGGCGACGACGTGTTGCGCCATCTCGGAATCACGGTGGACAATGTGATTGCCTCGGCCCGGGCCGCCCTCGCCAAATCCACTCACCGCGCCACACAATCAGGAGACAACTAAATGGGACGACTTCACGACCTCAACGACGATCAGGGTCAGAGTCCGTGGCTCGACAACCTCCGCCGAGGCTGGATGACGAGCGGGGAACTTCAGAACTGGATCGACCGTGGCGTGCGCGGCCTGACGTCGAACCCGTCGATCTTCGCCAAGGCCATGACCGAGACCGACGACTACGACAGCGAACTCCATTCGCTCGTGAATGCGGGCGCCGATGTCGAGGAGGCCTACTGGCAGCTCGTCGTCGGTGACATCGAACGAGCACTCGAACATCTCCGTCCCGTCCATGATGCCTCTGGCGGGGAAGACGGCTACGTGTCGGTCGAGGTCTCCCCCACCCTGGCACACGACGAGGCCAGCACCGTCGAAGCCGCCCGCAGTCTCGACGACCGGATCGGCGCACCGAACCTCTACATCAAGGTTCCGGCCACCGTCGAGGGGATACCGGCCATCCATACGTTGATCTCGGAGGGTCGGTCGATCAACGTGACCCTGATCTTCGGACTCGACCGCTACCGCGACGTCATGGAGGCCTACATCTCCGGCCTCGAGGCCTGCAATCACGACGATCTGAGCTCCATCTCATCCGTCGCGTCGTTCTTCATCAGCCGGGTCGACGTCGAGGTCGATCGAAGGCTGGAGGAGATCGGCACCGACGCCGCCCTCGACCTTCGGGGCAAGGCGGCCGTGGCCCAGGGTCAACTGGCCTATCAGATGTTCCTCGAGACGTTCCGCGGATCACGGTGGGAGGCACTGGAAGCCCGGAAGGCGCGTCTCCAGCGACCGCTGTGGGCGTCGACGTCGACGAAGAACCCGAGCTATCCGGACACCCTTTACGTCGACACCCTCATCGGCCCGAACACCGTGAACACCCTGCCCGATTCGACAATCCTGGCGTTCGAGGACCACGGCACCGTGGCCCGCACGGTCGATGCCGATCCCGACGCCGCTCGACAGGTCATGGCCGACCTGACCGCCGTTGGCGTCGACATGGACGATGTGGCGGCCAAGCTGGAGACGGAGGGTGTGGCCAGTTTCTCGAAGAGTTTCGACGAGGTGCTCGAAACCCTCGAGGATCGCGCCGGATCGGTCTAGAGGATGCGGAGGATCGGCGGTCTACTCGACCACGGCGATCATCGACGCCACCGGCAGGTTCGGAAAAATCGGCCGGCCGTCGACCGCCTCCTCCAGGA
>JAOUGG010000521.1 GCA_029857855.1 Acidimicrobiia bacterium
ATCGACCGACTTCGAGGCCTACGCCGAGGCCGTCGATCTGAACCTGCTCCCGGCCGTCGACCTGTGCAAGCGCTTCGTCCCGCCGATGCAGGGGCGGGGCTGGGGCCGCGTGGTGGCCATCACCTCGACGTCGGTCCGGGAACCGATCGACCGGCTGATCCTGTCCAACACGGCCCGGGCCGGACTCACCGCCTTCCTCAAGACGACGGCCCGTGAGGTCGCCGGCGACGGGGTGACGGTGAACTCCGTCCAGCCCGGCCTCCATCTGACCGACCGGCTCAAGTCGGTCTACGAGGATCCCGACGTGCTGGCCGAGACCGTTCCGGCCAAAGCGCTCGGCGATCCGGCCGACTTCGGACGGATCGTGGCCTTCCTCTGCTCCGAGCACGCCCGTTTCGTGACCGGTCAGGCGCTGGCCGTCGACGGGGGCGCCACCCGCAGCCTGCAGTAGGTCGGGCCCTCAGCTCTAGCGGATCCGCTCCAGGTAACGGGCGGCAGCCGCTCGGGATTCGCTGTCGTGCAACGCCGCGACCAGGCTGTCGGCATCGTTCCAGTTTCGGACGGCACCCGACATCGATTCGAGCACGGCGTTCACGTGCCGCTTGGTGGCGCGGAGTGTGAGCGCCGACTTCTCCACGAGCTCGGAAGCCAACGACTCGACCTCGGCGTCGACATCACCGGCCGGAACCACCCGGTTGAGAAGGCCGAGTGACCGGGCCTCCTCCGCGCTGAAGGGCCGACAGGTCATCACCAACTCTCGGGTCATGGCCGGGCCGATCTCCCGGACGAGGCGCGGGATCCCACCCCAGGCCAGCGGAATGCCGAGATCGACCTCGGGAATCGAGAACCGGGTGTCGTCGGCCGCCACCCGCAGATCGCAACCGGCGGCCAACACCAGGCCGCCGCCGACGCAATGACCGTGTATGGCGGCGATCGTCACCGCACCGAGCCGCTCCAGCGACTCGACCATTAGCCGACCGGCGTCGGCCGACTCGCGAGGGCTCAGGCCCTGATTCGCCTCGGGCGAGCCGAAGAAACTCAGGTCGGCGCCGGCCGAGAAGGCCCGACCTCGGCCCGACACGATGACGACCTTGAGGGCGTCGACCCTGTCGAGAGCCGTGAAGGCATCGGCCAGCTCGAGCAGCGTGGCCGTACTCAGCGGGTTCAGCTTGTCGGGCCGATTGAGGGTGACGCGACCGATTGGGCCGTCGGCCTCCACCTCGATCGTCTCGTACTCGTGCTTGGTCATGGGAGCATGATCCTTCCCGTCTGGCCGCCCGCCGAAAATCGTTTGTGGTCGCGGCGTTCGCTGGCGATCATAGACGGCCATGGTCGGAACCTCGAACCGCCACGCGCCCGTCTTCTCCGACGACGGCGATTGGATGTGCATTCCCGACGTGCTGACCGTCGACGAGGCCAGTGATCGGCGCCGTGGAATCCGTTCTCGGCCCAAACGCCCGACGAGATCGTTTTGACCGGCCCGGCCGGTGGTATGTTCGTCTTCTCCCGTCATGTCCTCCACTCCGGAACCAAGAATCGGTCGACCACTCCCCGACCGGCCTTCCAGATCAGCTGGGGCCTCGCCCGACCCTGACCGACCGGCCATCGTCTGGTTTCGGCGCGACCTCCGCCTCCAGGACAATCCTGCATGGGCTGCTGCCAGCACCGCCCACCGTGAGGTCGTCGCGCTGTTCGTGCTCGAACCCGAGCTGCTGACCGCAGCCGGTCCGCACCGGCGTCGCCAACTCCTCAGCCACCTCGAGGCGCTCGACGGATCGCTGAACGCCCTCGGCGGAGGGCTCACGGTCCGCTCCCAGCCGGCAGCCGCCACGATTGCCGATCTGCTTGCTCACGTCGACGCATCCGCGCTCTACTACAACGCCGACTACTCGGCCTTCGCACGGCGCCGCGACGGCGCAGTGGTGAAACGACTCGAATCCGAACCACTCGACGTCAACGTGTTTCACGGCAACGTCGTGCACGAACCCGGCACGGTGCTGACGAAGGCGGGCTCCCTCTCGCAGGTATTCAGCCCGTTCCACCGCCGGTGGCAGGACACGCCGATGGCGCCGTGGCCGGACCCGGGTGAGGCCCGGGTTCTGGTGGCCTCCGGGGTCGTGCTGGCGGACCTCGACACCGACGGCGAACCCTATCAGCCCGGTGGAGAGGCAGCAGCCTGGGATCGGCTCAACGAGTGGTTGGAGCACGTCGACGGCTACCCCGACACCCGCGACATCCCCGGTATCGAGGGTACGTCACGCTTGTCGGCCGACCTACGGTTCGGCACCCTCGGGGCCCGAACTGTCGCCGATGTCGTCGGCACCCACTCACCTGGTCGGGCCGCATTCGTCCGCCAACTCGCCTGGCGGGACTGGTGGGCCCACACCCTCGCCGAGCGGCCGGATCTTCCCTCTCGGGCCCTCCGACCCGACTACGAACGGATCCGCTGGCGCACCGCTCCGGACGAGCTCGAGGCATGGAAGGCGGGCCGCACCGGCTATCCGCTTGTCGATGCCGGGATGCGGCAGCTGGCCCAAACGGGTTGGATGCACAACCGCGTCCGGATGGTCACAGCGAGTTTCCTGGTCAAGGATCTCCTGATCGACTGGCGGGAGGGCGAGCGACATTTCCGGCGCCTTCTCGTTGACGGCGATCCGGCCCAGAACGGCGGGAACTGGCAGTGGGCAGCCGGCACCGGACCCGATGCCGCCCCCTACTTCCGGATCTTCAACCCGACGTCACAGTCGGAGAAGTTCGATCCCGACGGAACCTACATCCGGCGCTGGGTGCCGGAACTCGCCGCGCTCGACGACAAGGCGATCCACGCTCCCTCCAGGCTGGGTCCACTTGAGTTGGCGGCCGCCGGAATCATCCTCGGCGACACCTACCCCGAACCGATCGTCGACCACAAGGTGGCCCGGGAACGCACCCTCGCCGCCTACAAGCGGGCCCTCGGATAGCTCCGGCTCAAGATTTGTAGCAAAAAGCGAGGGCGTAGCCCGCCTTTTGCTACAAATCTTGTGATGTCACCAGGGGTCCTGATCGACACGGCGTCGCTTCGAGAGCACGAACTCACCAGCCCCTGAGATCGACCGGCCAGTGGTCCACCACCCGGTCGCCGTCGACCAGCCACATCGACTCGTGGCGGGCCACGGTTGGATCGATGTGGGCAGGCGTCAACCGAACCCGATCGCCGACCTGCCACTGCCCTGGTTCGTGCGGTGCGAGCGTGGCGTGCTCGTCGGAGCAGAACAGCACGTCCCCCGCGTCCCATGTCGGGTTGCCGTGGTCCATGGCGATCGCCTTGATACCGGCGTCGGCCACGATCCAACCTTTCGGATTGACCGAGATCACCGTGGCAAGGACCGACAACGCCGGCCGGAACGGCCCGTCGAGGCGGGCATAGTCGCTGTCCATGAGGGTGAAGCTGCCGGCCTGGATC
>JAOUGG010000522.1 GCA_029857855.1 Acidimicrobiia bacterium
CACGATCGGTACCACCGGGACCACTGCGGTCGACCCGTTGGCCGAGATCGTCACCGTGGCGGCCGAACACGGCGTGTGGGTACACGTCGATGCCGCCATGGCCGGCTCGGTGATGATCCTGCCCGAGTACCGATATCTCTGGTCCGGGGTCGAGGAGGCCGACTCGATAACCTGGAACCCGCACAAGTGGCTGGGCACGATCCTCGACACGTCGATCTTCCACATTCGCGACGTCGAGTTCCTCATCCAGGTCATGTCGACGAATCCGTCCTATCTCCAATCGAAGGCCGATGGCAACGTCACCCAGTACCGGGACTGGGGCATCCCGCTCGGACGGCGCTTTCGAGCGCTCAAGATCCTGTTCCACCTGTCCATCGACGGGGTCGACGCACTCCAGGGCCGGTTGCGCAGGGATCTGGACAACGCCCGATGGCTTGCCGAGCAGGTCGAGGCGGCCGATGACTGGGAGGTCGTGGCGCCGGTCGTGCTGCAAACCGTGTGCGTGGTGCACCACCCCGACGGCGACGCCGGGAACGACGGCGACGGCGGGACCGCGGTCGACCTCGACGACATCAACCGGCACACGCTGGCCTGGGTCGAGACCATCAACCGGTCCGGTCAGGCCTACCTCACCCCGACACTGCTCGACGGACGGTGGGTGGCCAGGGTGTCAATCGGTGTCGAGTCAACCGAGCGGGAGCACGTCGAGCGGTTGTGGACCTTGATGCGAAAGGCGGCGGCCGCCTCGTGATCCGACCGGCCAGGCTCCTCGCCGTCGACATCGACGGAACCATGCTCCGGAGTGACGGGTCGCTGTCGCCCCGGGTTCTCGACGCCCTTCGTCGGGCAGTCGACGCCGGGATCCACGTCGTCCCGGCCACCGGCCGTCCGATGGCCATCGCCACCGATGTGGTCGAGGCGAGCGGGCTCGACGACTTCTGGATCTTCGCCAACGGGGCCATCACCCGCCACCTTGGGCGCAACGAGCTGATACGGGCGTTCTGGATGGAACGGGTCGTGGTCATCGAATTGCTCGACCGGATCCGGCGAAGTCTGCCGGGGGCCCGGTTCGCCGTCGAGTTCGCCACCACGGTGGCCTACGAGGCCGGGTTCGAAAAGGTGGTGCCGAACGAACCCCCGGTACCCCCGACGGCTGATCTGGCGGCCGCCCTCGAACAGGTGTCGGACCCGATCCAGAAGCTCCTGGTGTTCGATGAGAGCATCGACGTCGGACGGCTATGGGACGAGGTCAACACGGCCGCCGATGGTCTGTCCGTCCCGTCGTACTCCGGTCTGGCCTTCGTCGAACTGGCTCCGGAGCGTGTGACCAAGGCCACGGCCCTCGAGCTACTGGCGCACGACCTCGATCTGTCGGTCGACGAGGTCGCCGCCGTCGGCGACAATCACAACGACGTGGCCATGTTGGAGTGGGCCGGGATCGGCTATGCCATGGGCAACGCCGATGTCACCATCCAGGCCTCGGCCGACATGGTGCTTCCGGGCAACGACGACGACGGCCTCGCCGTGCTGATCGAGACGATGCTGGGTCAGATCTGAGCTTCGAGGACGCCGGCCACCGCCTGGATGCCGGGCACGCTGTTGATCAGGCCGGTATGGGAGGTCGAGACCTCGACGACGTCGGCGGCAGGATCGAGGCAGGCCCGCCAGTCGACGATGCCGTCGGTCCGGGAGTAGATCGACGTGAACCGCACCTCGCTCGGGAAGGGGCGAAACCGGTCCCGGTCCACGGCCTCCTCGCGATCCGGATACACCGGACCGAACGTGCCCCGCCGCCACGTGATCTCGAGCATCTCGATCGGGATGCGGACCGGGGCGAAGCGGGGATACTTCGTGAGCAGCGGAGCGCCGACGGCGATGACACCGGTGACCAGCTCCGGATGGCGGACAGCCAGGATGCGAGCGAACTGACCGCCCCGGGAGTGGCCGATGACCGTGACCGGCCGTCCGAGTCGGTCGACCAGATCGAACAGGTCGTCGCCTGCCCGCTCGAGACCGGTGTAGGCGGGACCCGAGTTGCGGCCGACGTTGGCGATCTCGGCGGCCCAGTTGGCTCGGCGGAGCACCTGTACCAGTGCGTCGGCGCTCGTCGGGCTGGCCAGGAAGCCCGGGATGACGAGCACCGGCCGCCGGCGGCCGTCGGGCACGCCGTGGCCCTGCCACAAGGGATTGCGGCGCAGCGCCCGCAACTCGAACGGGCCGCGGGCCTCGAGGAAGACCGGTCGGCCGAACCAGCCGGCGAACCCCGTGCGAGGTGGCGTCACAGCTGTCGTCACCGGCTCGTCACCTCCGACCGGATCGTCACTCCAGGAGGCTGCGGGCATCGATAGGTCAGCGGGCGTCTTCTTCAATGATGCGGTCTCCTTCTCTCGATGCTAACGGCCGAAATCGGGGGCCGGATAAATCGCCAGGGTCCCCGGTAGCTTCTAAACCCATGGCCGAGCTCCGATTCTTCTACGGCACGATGGGCTCAGGAAAGTCCACGCAGGCGTTGCAGATCCACCACAATCTGACCAGGGGTGGGCTGCCATGCATGCTGATCACCCAGCTGGATCGGAGTGACGGTGTCGTATCGAGCCGGCTCGGTGTCTCGGCCGCCGCCGTCATCATCGACGGAACCGTCGACCTGCAGCGGCTGATCTACCAGCGCCATCTCGAGTGCCAGGGCCTTCACGCTGTCATTTGCGACGAGGCTCAATTCTATGAGCCGGGCCAGATCGACCAGCTGGCCAGGGTGGTCGATGATCTGGCCATCGAGGTGTACGCCTTCGGGCTCCTCACATCTTTCCAGGGTGAGCTGTTCCCCGGCACTCGGAGGCTCCTGGAGGTCGCAGACCGCCGTATGGAGCTCCAGGTCGAGGCCCGTTGCTGGTGCGGTGCCCGGGCCACGCACAACGCTCGCCTCGTCAACGGCCAGCAGGTGTATCACGGAGATCTGAAGGTCGTGGGCGACGCCGGCGCCGAAACCGAGGCGGTGGTGACGTATGACCTTCGTTGCCGTCGGCACTGGTTGGCCGGCAAGGAGGAGTCGACCCAGGATGCCCTTTTCGACGACTACTGAGAAGGTTCGAAATCGGCCCCCACCTGCTCCGACAGCGGGATTGGGTCGGCCGTCGTCCGACTCAGGAGGCGAACCCATGGACATCGTCCGCCCGGTCCAATACCATCGTTGGACCACGTGGGTGACCACACACAAGCCGATCCCCGTCGACAGAACGCTTCGGATTGAGTAAATTGCATTGACACGTGGCTGAAATACCACTGAAACACGACCTTTGGCCCAACACCCGCTCCACCAAAGCTCGAAGTACTGGTTCTTAACGGTCTGATTGACTAAACTTAAACAAGGACCAGCACGGAACCAGACGGATCGGCGGAGATCACGCGCATGGACATCCAACTAATCATCGGCATTATGGTCG
>JAOUGG010000523.1 GCA_029857855.1 Acidimicrobiia bacterium
CGCGACGGCGGATCCTCCGCCGACGAACCGACCGCCTCATCGATCAATACGGCGATGACGTTTTCGAGATGAGCCTCGATGTCGGCCGCTGCGTCGTCGGGAACGCGGAGCACGAACGTCGTGGATCCATCGCCGTTGTGGCGCCGGTCCCAGGACCGGGTGAGGTGAGCATCGGCACTGTCATCGTCGGTTGGTCGGCTGCGACGATACCCGGCACAGATGCGGGCCAGTTGCGCGCCGGAAGCGTTGGTGGCCATGGTGACAAGATCGGTCTCGTTGTGCACGTTGGCGATCCGGGTGACGGCCTGAACCTTGCTGTACGACAGACGACCGGCGGCGAACTCGGCCCGGATCAGAGGCAGATCCACCAAAGCGTTGGCGACCCGAACCCGCTCCCGGGCTGCGCTCGGAGAAAGCCCGCATTTCCAACTCAACCACTGTGTGGGACCGACACAACCCCATTCGGCCCACCCCCGCCTGCGGTCGTACTCGGCCAACCAGCCCATCCATTCGGCCTCGGCCGCAGAGATCTCGGCCGCCCGGGTCATAAGCTTTCGTTCCAAGACCTCCAATGGCACCGGGTCGGCGGTGACCTCCAATGGCACCGAGTCGGCGGTCTCATCGACCGTCTGGTCCGTCGGGCAATCAACAACCGTGGTCATACATCCATCTTGACGACCAGCTGTGACATCGATCGAGCCCACCGAAGCGGCGAGGTGCGCCCGCGCCGACAGGTGATCAGATCTTGAGGTCGGGTAACGGGAAGTGGTCGGGCCGGACCGGGCGACCCTCCGCCGGGAGGTTTCGGATCGACTTTGACGACGGGCGCCTTGGCTCCGATGCGCAACCGCACCCAGAAAGGTCCCTGCCGCCCGTCGACGGTCTCGGTGGGTCCGACCTCGTACACCTGGAGATGCAGGCACACCGGGCAGGTTCAGCGAATCGGCCGACGAGCCGGCGCCGAGGTTCAGCGAACCGACGAAGGTCGCCGACTGCGGCCCGAAATCGTTCATTCCCAGCCATCGTGGGTCTTGGCGCCGTGACACCACGAGGCAAGCGCCATATCCCTGGTCGCTCTCGGCCAGCGGTCCAGGGCGACCGGCCACACCGCCGGCTCTCGGCGCGGCACTTACAACGACGACGGCATCGGCCCTACCCGGGGTCCAACCCCTCGCCTAAGCCGCCGTGTAGGCCGCCTCGATTTGTCGCCCGGTGGAGACCTGGCTGGTGATCATAGGTTGTTGGCCCATCGGGATCCAGTCGGCGACCTCGCCCACAAACCGCAGGTTCCCACCTGAGGACTTCAGCCAGAATCGACCGATCCCATCGGGGTTGGAGAGGTCGAAGAAGTAGCGACGGAGCCACTCCCGGTCGGGCAGGGTCGGCGACGGCGTGGCCGGCCAGTGGATGGGCAGCACCTTCAGCAGGGGCTCGTCGCGTTCAGGGCCTGGCCGGCCTCGTAGGTCTTCTTCGTGGTGAACCCGGTTGCGGCCAACGTGCCGACGGCCGCGGCGCCGGTGTCGCGGTTGTTGTTGCGGTTGTAGAAGAAGACACCGCCGATGCGTCGTGGAAGACCAACCGATCGCCTTGGCGCACAACGTGCGTCCACCCGCCGAATGACCCGCCGCCGAGGACCGCCGAGGTCGACAGCCCCTGTGGTCCAACCGATGCAACCGCTCCACCCCGCCGACTTCTGTCGTAGAAGAAGATCACGCCGATCCAGCTTTCTCTGAAGTTTTCACCCGTGCGGGCAGCATCAACCTACGCCGGGGATTCCGGCCTCGTCAAGGGCCTGCGACGGCTACCCGGCGAGCGATTCCCAGACCTGCGCCGCTCCGGAGTGCCCGGCGACGATCACCGAACCGGTGGCGGCCAGTGCGGCGATCACGACGAGCACGGTCAGGGCCGGATTCAGCCAGGTGGGCATCGTACGAGCCCCGGCGTCATCGGCGGCGGCCCGGGCCTGCAGACGACGCCCGAACCACGGCAGAAGCACCCAACCGGCAAGGATGACGAAGAAGACGATCGACGCCGTCCGGGCCAGTTCACCGGCATCGGCGTGTTCCTGAATGGCTCGAACCGCTTCCCGACCCTCGGCTTCGCCGATCTGATGCTCCAACTCCTCACCGCTCGATGCGGCGAGAATCGACCCCAGCATGCCGACGAATCCGACGGCGAGCACCTCCCACCGGTATCGCTGGTAGAGCCCCTGCCTCGCCGCCATCAGCAGCACACCGATGGTGGCCAACGGTATGAGCACCACCGGAAGGTGAACGACCAGGGGGTGGGTGGGAATGCCGGTAATCGTGTCCATCTGAAATGTCCTACTCTCGACGAGCATTACCGTGCTCGAATCCACGGCGGCGCACAACCGTCGTGACGGACCCTCGTCCGTCCCCACCATCAAGCCACCGTGTGCTCAGAGTTTCCCCGGAGCGACCTGGGAGTTCGCTGTGAGTACCCCGATGCGGGCCGGCCGATCGTCTACGCTGTCGCCCCAACAGGTGGCGCCGGGCGGCACGTCACGACCCACCGACCACCGAGGATGGCAGACGTGTACGAATCAACGGAATCAACGGAATCAACGAAATCATCCACCGGACGATCCCGGCTTCTCAGCGTGCTCGGGTCGGCGGTTGCGCTGACAATGCTGCTCGCCATGGCCGGCTGCGGTGGCTCGTCGGACGACGATTCGGCGCAGACCGACGGGGCATCCGACGAGGCATCCGACGGCCAGCCGGCGGCCGCCGACACCGCATCCGACGACACCGCATCCGCCGACACCGCATCCGACGACTCCGGCCAGCAGGACGCATCGGGCAACTACGCTCGCGTCACGATCGGCTCGGAGACCTTCGAGATCCCGCCCGACGGCCTGAACCTGTGCAACAGCCTCGAGAACATCGTCTTCGGCTCGTTCGCCATCGCCGCCGACGGTTCCCCCGCCCAGGCGGGAGGCACCGAGGCGGCCACCCAGATCAACTTCGGCGTCCCTGTCACCAACTGGGAGGAGGAAGGCCTGCAGCCCCCGCTCGTCAACCTCGACCTCATTGACGAAGGCATGCGCTGGTTTGCGTCGGTCGATCGTGGCCTCGGTTCGGTCGATTCTTGGGAGTTGGCCGACGGCAAGGCCACCGGCGAAGCCACGTTCGAGGCCGAGGAGGCCGGATCGGGAAGCGTGATTGGATCCGAAGCCGGCAGCTTCGAGATCGTCTGCCGGTGATGTCCGGCTTGTAGTGTTCAACCGATGAGCGACGCACCGCCACCGGGCCTCGACACCGATTTCGAGATCGTCACCAAACAGGGACACCCCGACTTCCTCGACCTGCCGTGGGGAGAGCCGTTGGAGACCTGGGACCACCCCCGAATGGTCAAGATGGCGCATGGCATCAGCCGGCACATCGTGCGGTTCATGCGCTACGGCGACAAGGTCTACGCG
>JAOUGG010000018.1 GCA_029857855.1 Acidimicrobiia bacterium
TTCGTGGCTCAGGAGATCAAGCTCCAGGCCAAGACCCTGGCCAGCGACCGCAACATCGAGTTCCTCGAAGTCGACTACGACGAGCTGCGGGGCATCGAACGCCCCCAGCAGAAACTGTTCTAGCCCTCGAGTCAGCTGGTGAAGGTCACACCGCCGTTGTCGAGGACGACCCGCCCGCCATCGCCGACGGTCCGGAACACGGCCGTGCCGTCGCCTGAGTCCCACATGTTGACCGTCAGGGCCTCACCCGGCAACACCGGTGAGCTGAAGCGGCCCTCCATCGAGGAGAAGCGGGCGGGATCGGAGCCGCACAACGTGTGCAGCAGCGCCCGACCGGTGAACCCGTAGGTGCACAGGCCGTGGAGAATGGGGCGGGGGAAGCCGCCGACGTCGGAGAACTGCTTGTCGGAGTGCAACGGGTTGCGGTCGCCGCAGATCCGGTACAGGAGTGCCTGGTCGGGCCGGGTCTGGTAGGTCACGGAGTGATCGGGGTCGCGGTCGGGAGCGACGTTGACGGTGGCCGACGGGCCTCGATCGCCGCCGAATCCACCCTCACCCACGATGAAGGCCGATGAGGTTGTCTCGAACAACGGTTGGCCGTCGTCGAGCGAGGTGGCGACCGCCTTGGAGGCCACGACCGCCCCTTTGCCCTTGTCGTAGATCCCGGTGATCTCGTCGATCAGCTCGACCTCGCCCTCGGGCGGGATCGGACGGTGCAGCATAATGCCCTGCTGGCCATGGACCAGCATGCGGTTGTCCCAGGTCCCGGCGGCCCGCATTGCGCTCGAGCCTCCGGTGGCGTTGAAGCCGGCCATCACCACGAACGTCGGGAACACCTTCTGCTCGACACCTGCGGTGTTCTCCGTCGTGAACTCCAGTTCGAGGCGGACTGGATCGACGGCACCGCCGCCGATACCGACCGCATAGAGCAGGCAGTCGTCGCTGGTCCAGCTCCATCGGCGCGGCTCACCTTTGGTGCCGACGGCATCGGGATTCATGGGCATGGCGGATCCTCCTGGAATTCCTTCGATCAGGCGTGCCTGGTCGTGTTGTCTGATCAGTGTCTGCGATCGGCGCGGTCGGGGGTCAGAACGGGGTGGGTCGGCCGGGGCCGGTGACGGGAGCCCCGGACATGTCGCTGTTGGGTTGGGCCTCGGCCATCATCTGTTTGACCAGTGGGCCGATGCCGACCGGATCGTCGACCGGTTCGACGGTCGGTCCCCGGTGCCACATGTTGGCGATGCCCAGCACCCGCCCGCTGGCCTCGAACACCCGCCCGGTGACCGGGGCCGATTCGGTGCTGGCCAGCCACGTGACGATGGGGGCGATCCAGCGGGGGGACATCTGCTCCCGCTCCTCCTCGCCCCCCTGGCCCATGCCGAGGTTCTCGGTCATGCGGGTGAGCGCGGCGGGGGCGACGGCGTTGACGGTGACGCCGTAGCGGTACAACTCCTGGGCCGCGATGATCGTGAACGCCGCGATTCCGGCTTTGGCCGCTCCGTAGTTCGTCTGCCCGGGGTTGCCGTAGATACCCGACACCGAGCTGGTGTTGATGATGCGGGCGTCGTTCGACTCACCCGCCTTGGCCCGCTCCCGCCAATAGGCGGCGGCATGCCGCGACGGCGCGAATGTGCCCTTCAAATGGACGGCGATGACGGCGTCCCACTCGGCCTCGGTCATGTTCGTCAGCATCCGGTCACGAAGGATGCCGGCGTTGTTGACAACGACGTCGAGCCCACCGAAGTGGTCGACGGCGGTGTCGATCATCCGCTTGGCCCCATCGAAATCGGAGACGTCGTCGCCGTTCACGACCGCTTCACCCCCGGCCTCGGTGATCTCGTTCACGACCTGTTGGGCCGGGCTGAGATCGCCGCCACTGCCGTCGACGTCGCCACCGAGATCGTTGACCACCACTTTCGCCCCGTGGTGGGCCAGCATCAACGCGTGTTCCCGGCCGATGCCACGACCGGCACCGGTCACCACCGCGATTCGACCCTCACAAAGCTTTGTCATCTCTCACCTCTCCGGACGTCTCGAACACTCCGCCGGTCGTCATGGGTTACCGCAAACGGCCGACAGTCCGCTGATGATCATGTCACATCGCCGCCGCCCGTCCAAAGTTCCCGTTCCATAACAGAGGCGGCCATGACAGCGAACCGGGCCGTCGTCGTGGCAGACTAGTCTCCGGTGACTAGTGAAGGTGATCGCGACCAGACCGGATCTCTCGATCAGTCCGACGTCGAGTCGGACTCGGTCGAATCGTTGCTGGCCGAGCTCCTGGCGCCCGATTTCAAGCCCACCGGCGACGGCGAACCCGCCATGGGCGGTCCGGCCGCCCCCAACAGCCTGAACGGCGGCCCGCCGGCCAACTCACTGTTCACGGCCGACACCACTCCGCCGTCCGGCCGATCCTCGATCGGCGGCATGCTGAAGCTCGCCATCGTGCTGGTCCTCGGTCTGTACCTGCTGCTGGTGGCCGCTTGGGCCGTCGATATGGCCCGCCACCAGGACACGGTCATGCGGGGCGTCGAGTTCGCAGGCACGTCGCTCGAGGGATTGGATCGTGACGAACTCGACGCGGTCTTCGACGAGCAACGTCAGGAGCTGGCGGCGACGCCGATCGACGTCGTGGTCGGCGACACGACCGTCACCTCCGACCCGGTCACGCTCGGCATGTCGTTCGATCGCGAGGCGATGGTCGACGAGGCGATGGACGTTGGCCGCAGCGCCTTCTTCCCCGTCCGACCTCTCACCTGGCTCGGTTCGCTGTTCGGCAGCGAGGAGATCGAGCCCCGGTACGCCATCGACGCCGACGTCACGACCGCCGCAGCCGACACCGTGATCGCCAGCCTCCTCGACCAGCCGGTCGAACCGGAGATGATCCTCGATGGCGACGACCGGATGATCGTGCTTCCCGGCTCCAGTGGCATCACCCTCAGCACGCGGGAGCTGGTGGGCCTCCTCCCGACGGTCGTCAAAGCCGGTCCGCCGTATCGGTTGGAACTCCAGGCCATCGTCGCCGATCCGAAGATCGACCAGCAGGCGCTCGAATCGGTTGCCGCCGAGATCAACGATGTGACGGCCGAGCCCATCCGGATCCAGGTCCTCGACGATGTCGCCCGGGTGGAACCGGCGATGCTGAAATCGTGGGCCGTCGTCGACACCGAGGGCGAACCCACCTGGTCGCTCGAGCCGACACGGGTCCTCAGCGACCTGCGCCCGCTGTTCCCGACCCTCGGGTCGGAGGACCAGCAGGCCCGGTTCTCCATCGTCGACGGCAAACCGGTTATCGTGCCGGCGTCGGAAACGGTCGTCTGCTGTGACGAGGAGTCGGTCGGCCGGCTGCTTCCCGGTCTGCAGGCGCCCATCGCCCCGAGCGACACCGACGGGAGCGACTCCGGCGACGAGGAGAGCGAAGGGGACGAGCCGACCCGAACCATCGTGCTCGAGCCGACGGTCGTCGGGTTCGACGAGGGTGTGGCCGAGCTCGAGTCGCTCGGCATCATCGAGGAAGTCAGCTCGTTCACCACCAATCACGTGTGCTGCCAGAACCGGGTCACCAACATCCATCGTTTCGCCGATCTCATGCAGGGCGCGATCATCCGGCCCGGTGAGAGCTTCTCGCTCAACGGCCAGGTCGGTCGCCGCACGATCGAGAAGGGGTTCGTCGCAGACGGGGCCATCAACCTCGGCGTTCTCGAACCGCAGGTCGGTGGAGGCATCAGCCAGTACGCCACAACCTTCTTCAACGCTTCCTTCTTCGCCGGCCTGGAGTTCCTCGAGTACCAGTCGCACTCCCTCTACATCTCCCGTTATCCGAGGGGTCGGGAGGCCACCATCTCGTGGCCGCGGCCCGACCTCGAGGTCCGCAACAACACGCCCTACGGCATTCTGGTGTGGAACGAGTACACGCCGACCTCGATCACCGTGACGTTCTACTCGACCAAGCACCTGGAGGTCGAGGCACTGCCGCTCCGCCAGTCGTCCGAGCGTCAGTGCCGGGTCGATATCACGCCTCGGGCCATCACCTACCCCGACGGCACCACGGTCGAGGACACCGTCTTCGCCGTCTACCGGCCGGGCGAAGGCCTCGACTGTGCCGGCGACTCCACCCGACCCGAACCGGAACCGGCGGCGCCCACCGCACCACCGGAGCCGACACCCGATCCGCCACCGGACCCGCCCGACGAGACCGGTGGCGGCGGTGATGCGGCCGGTGGCGGTAACGGAGCCGGTGGTGGCGACGGGGGCGGTCAGGCCGACGGCGGCTGATCTGCAGCGAGGCAGCACCGGCCGAAGCCGCTAGGTTGCTCGTAAGTGGATCAGCATTTTCAACCTGTCCGCAAGACCGACATCGTGGTGGTTGGAGCAGGACCGGCGGGCACCGCAGCAGCCATCGAAGCGCGACGAGCCGGGCTTGACGTCCTCGTGATCGACAAGGCCACGTTCCCGCGCTCCAAGTGCTGCGGCGACGGCCTCACGACCAGCGCTCTCCGCCAACTGGAGGAGTTGGGATTCGATCCGACCACCGTTCCCAGCTGGACGGTGGTCGACGACGTCGTCATCGTCAGCCCCGCAGGCCGTACCCGCACCTACCCGCTCCCCCGCTCCGGGGGCACGTTCGCCGCCGTCGCCCGGCGCTCGGAGCTCGACCACCAGCTCGTCCTGCTCGCCCGCCGGGCCGGCATCGAGGTCCTCGAAGGTCACGAGCTCATCGATCTCGAGCAGGATCAGTCGTCGGTGACTCTCGGGATTCGACTTGATGGTCACAGGTATTCGATCAAGACCCGATTCGTGATCGCGGCCGACGGCATGTGGTCACCAACCCGCAAGCTCCTCGGCATCGGCCCGGAGCAGTATCGGGGCGACTGGCACGCGTTCCGTCAGTACTTCACCGGCGTGTCGCCCTACGCTCGAGACAAGCTGATCGTATGGTTCGAACCCGACCTCCTGCCGGGCTACGCATGGTCGTTTCCACTGGCTGACGGCCGGGCCAACGTCGGGTTCGGCATCATCCGGGGCGAGGGCGGCAAGCGCATCCAGAACATGAAGACGCTGTGGGCCGAACTGCTCGAGCGCCCCCACATCCGGTCCAGGCTCGGGGTCGACGCCGAACCCGAGGAACCCCACCGGGCCTGGCCGATTCCGGCCCGGCTCGGACACCTGCCGCTGGCCCTCGGCCGCGTCCTGTTCGCCGGCGACGCGGCCGCCGCCACCGATCCGATGAGCGGTGAGGGAATCGGTCAGGCGCTCGAAAGTGGACGTTTGGCCGCTGAAGCGATCGTCACCGAAGGCATCGATCACACGACCGCCGTGCGGGGTCGCTACCAGACGGACCTTCAACGCACCATCGGGCGCGATCATCGATTGGCCCAGGGGATCTCGCAACTCCTGGCCCGCCCCTGGATCACCGAGGCCGCCCTGGCCGCCACGGGTGCCACCGCGTGGACCAGGGGGAACTTCGCCCGCTGGCTGTTCGAGGACTATCCTCGGGCTACGCTGCTGAATCCCCGGCGCTGGCCCGAACGCCCACTCGGCCAGCCGGCCCCGTACCGTCACCTGGATTCGGCCCAACCGTCGACGTAAGGATTGTCCAATGTCCTCCGTGCCCGTTCGAGAACTCCGCTCGGGGTCATCCGAGTTGCCTCCGGCCGACTACATCGCCGAAACCCGCAAGCTCTACGCGTCACTCGGCTACGACGACTATCGGTGGGCCGAGAGGACCGAAACTCCGGCGTGGCAGTCGATCGACAAACCCCTGCGGTCGGCATCGGTCGGCATCATCGGGTCGGGGGGCGTCTACCGGCGGGGCCAGATCGCCTTCCACACCAAGGACGACACCTCGATCCGGATCATCGATGTCGACACGCCGGCCGACGAGCTGCGCGTCGCCCACTTCGCCTACGACCAGACCGACGCCCGATCGGACCCGAACTGTGTGTTCCCGCTCGAGCGTCTGCGGGAGCTCGTCGAACAGGGCATCGTCGGCGGGATCAGCCCGCTCCACTTCGGCTTCATGGGCGGCGTCTATTCCACGAGACGGCTCCTGGCCGAAACCGCCGAGCTCCTGACCGACCAGGTTCGCCGCCTGCACAAGGCCGGAGAGCTCGACGTCGTACTGCTCGTTCCCGTTTGACCGGTGTGCCACCAGTCGGTCGGTCTGATCGCACGAACCATCGAGGAAGCGGGAGTCCCCACCATCTCCTTCACCTCCGCCCGCAGCATCACGGAGCGGGTGCAGCCGCCTCGCTCGGTGTTCATCGACCTGCCGTTGGGGCACACCGCGGGTGCGCCGAACGATCCGGTCGGGCAACGCCAACTCCTGACCGACGGCCTGGTGGCGGGGTTCGCCGTGACCGAGCCCGGCACGATCGTGAATCTACCGTTCCGGTGGATCGACGACGACTGGAAGGCCGCCCCGCTCTCGTGGTCACGGGCCGCTCAGGTCGGCGGCACATCCGGGTCGTCGGCGGGAGACACGCGCACCGCTCGTAGCTCCGAGCCCGTCTACCACGACGACGACGACCGGGAGGCGGCCGAAGCCGTCGCCTGGAGTGAACAGCGCCAGGTCTGCCTCGGCCTGCCTCCGGACGGCGAGTAGATCTCCTCACGCAGCACGGCAGGTTCCACACCGGCTGCGGTGTTGGCATACACTCGCATGCCGAACTGAGCGTTTGATCAAAAAGGAGCAGCATGACCGATCTCGGATTCGATGGCAAGGTGGCGATCGTCACCGGAGCCGGTGGAGGGCTCGGTCGTGAGCACGCCCTCGAGTTCGCCCGTCGAGGAGCCCGGGTCATGGTCAACGATCTGGGCGGTGCGGTCGACGGAACAGGTGGTTCGAAGGGGCCGGCCGACGAGGTCGTTGCCGAGATCGAGGCCCTGGGCGGCGAGGCGGTGTCCGATGCCAACACGGTGGCCACACCCGAGGGCGGTGAAGCGATCGTGCAGAGCGCCATCGATGCCTTCGGCCAGGTCGACATCGTCGTCAACAACGCCGGCATCCTGCGCGACAAGACGTTCCACAACATGACCGACGACCTCCTGACCCAGGTGATCGATGTCCACCTGAAGGGCGCCTTCCACGTGAGCCGACCGGCGTGGATCCACTTTCGGGAACAGGGCTACGGCCGGGTGGTCAACACCTCATCGAGCTCCGGGCTCCTCGGCAACTTCGGCCAGACGAACTACGCCGCAGCCAAGATGGGCCTGGTCGGCCTGACCCGGGTCATGGCGGCCGAGGGGGCGAAGTACAACATCCGGGCCAACGCCATCGCCCCGGTCGCCCGGACCCGTATGACCGAGGACATTCTCGGATCGATGGCCGAGCAGCTCGACCCGAGGCTCGTGACGCCACTGGTGATCTGGCTGGCCCACGAATCGAACACGACCACCGGATCGGTGTATTCGGCCGCCGGCGGCACCGTGGCCCGCTTCTTCATCGGCCTCACCGAGGGTGTGCATCGGGGGGCGGACATCACGGCCGAAACCGTGCGTGACGACTGGGACCGAATCAACGACGAGACCGGCTACATCGTGCCGTCCGGCCCGGCCGACGAGTTCGGGAAGCTGCTCAAGCAGTGGCAGGAGGACCAGACGCAGGACTGAGCGCCGATCCCGGCGTTCAGTTGAGACCGAGCACGGGGGCGGCGTGGTGGGCAAGCATCCGCCAGCGCCGCCCGTCGTGCTCGAACACGTTGACGGCGACCGCGGCGCCGGTATGGCCGTCGGAGATCATGTTCTCGGCGACGGTCACCCAGCCGACGGCACCGCGCCGGACCACCCGCTCCTCGGTGATGATGACCTGCGGATTGCCTCCGGCGCCGAAGATGGCACGCCAAGACGCCTGAATCGCCTCCCAGCCGATCAGTGGCGGCCGGCCGGGGTGGGCGCACGACGCCTCGTCGGAATGGGCCCAGACGGCCGTCATGAGCGCCAGATCGGCTGATTCCAGGGCATCGTAGAAGCGGGCATTCGCCGCCGAGAGCGCGGCGTCGCTGACGTCGTCGATCCGATGTGCGTCCGGAGCCATCAGGGCTTCACTGTAATCGTCGCTGCAATCGTCGACAGGCGGCCCGACCGTCGACCGGCCGCTGCACGTGCTCGATGGCTTGAACCGGTTTGTACACTTGGGCGCCTTGGCCGGGCTCCCCTCCTATATCACGCGTTTCGACACCGTCGTCGACAGCTGGTTCACGCCGCTGCGGGGTCGACCCGCGGCCGACCGCCTGTTCTACTGGGCCAGCGAAGCCGCCGACTATTCGAGGGCCTGGCACGTCATCGGTGTGACCATGGCGATCGTCAGCCCGAAACGGCGAGCCGACGCGATCCGCCTCGCCGCTGCACTTGGTGTCGAGTCGGCCTTTGTGAACGGCCTGCTGAAGTCGGTGATTCCCCGAGAGCGGCCGGACCTTCTGCCCGACGCCGTCTACACCGTTCGCCGCCCCCGAACCAAGAGTTTTCCGAGCGGTCACGCCAGCTCGGCCTGCCTCACGGCGACCCTGCTGTCGAAGGCCGTTCCCGGGCTCAGGCCGGTTTGGTGGTCGCTGGCCGCAGTGGTGTCGGCCAGCCGGATCCACAACCGGATGCATCATGCGTCAGATGTCGTGGCCGGCGCGTTGATAGGAACCGCCATGGGACGGGCTACGCAGCGGTTGTGGCCGCTGCGGCGGAATCGTTGAGACGCCCTCTACTGAACGTCGGCCGAGTCGGACAGGACCGTATCGCTGAGCAGCGATCGCACGTCGAGGAGCAGATCGGCCACCTCGGAGGCCGAGACCAGCTGCCGTTCGGTCAAGCCACCGAGGCCCTTGTCAATCAGAGCCAGAGCCTCTTCGATTGTGGTGACCGGTGTCACTTCAAGTTCATCGAGCTCCGTCAAAACCGCTCCTCTATCAGATCGTTGAGCGAACCAGGGTCCGCCCGGGATACAACCACCGCTGTCTCTCAAGCATTCCCAGATCCGACCGGCAAACGCAAACTTTCAGATGAGAATTCCGTCACTGTAACTCGGACACGGCATGGATGCGAATCCTTGTGACCAGTGTCGACCCGCCGCACGGCCCGGCAAGGAATCCACCTCAAACCGGTGCGAACAACGGCTTCACGTGCGAGTCTTGAACACCATGGAACGACCTGCAGGGCACCTTTTCATCGGCGAA
Source organism: Acidimicrobiia bacterium (assembly GCA_029857855.1). Lineage (GTDB taxonomy): Bacteria > Actinomycetota > Acidimicrobiia > Acidimicrobiales > SZUA-35 > JAHELU01. The sequence goes on from JAOUGG010000018.1 coordinate 9,162, forward strand.
CGGATCGAGGCCGCCTCCGGTGATCGCACCGGGGAGTCGGTGTTGATCGACTCGGGCGACCTGACCACCCACGGGGTCATCGTCGGTATGACCGGCTCCGGCAAGACCGGCCTCGGCGTCGTACTCCTGGAAGAGGCGCTGCTCGCCGGAATACCGGTCCTGGCCATCGACCCGAAGGGCGACCTCGGCAACCTGTGCCTGACCTTCCCCGGGCTCACCGCAGCGGAGTTCGAGCCCTGGATGGACGCCGGAGCGGCGCGTGTCGATGGGGTCACCACGGCGGCCCTGGCCGAGAAGACCGCCGAGTTGTGGCGCTCCGGTCTCGACTCGTGGGGTCTGGGGGGCGACGACGTGGCCGCGCTGGCCGCCGCGGCCGATCCCGTCATCTACACCCCCGGCTCAACCGCCGGGATACCACTCGACGTGTTGGGCCGGCTCAGCGTCCCCTCCGCCACCGACCCGTCGGCCCGCCAGGACGAGATCGACTCCACGGTGAGCGGGTTGCTCGGCCTGATCGGGATCGACAGCGACCCACTGTCGGGTCGGGAACACATCCTGCTGGCCAACCTCATCGCCCGATCCTGGGACGCCGGCGCCGATCTCGACCTGCCGACGCTGCTTGGCCAACTCCTCGATCCACCGATCCGCAAGCTCGGCGTGCTCGACCTCGACACCTTCTACCCGGCCAAGGACCGCCAGGCGCTGGTCCTCAAACTCAACGGTTTGCTGGCCTCCCCCAGCTTCGCCGCCTGGGCCGAGGGGGCTCCGCTCGACATCGGCTCGATGTTGTGGGATGCCAACGGCAAGGCCCGCGCCTCGGTGGTCAGCCTCGGGCATCTGGAAGAGACCGAGCGGCAGTTCGCGGTCACCCTCATCCTGTCCAAGGTGATCTCGTGGATGCGCAGCCAGCCGGGCACCGGCGAGTTGCGGGCTCTTGTCTACATCGACGAGGTGATGGGCCTCGCTCCCCCGGTCGGCAATCCGCCGGCGAAGAAACCGATTCTCACCCTGCTCAAGCAGGCCCGGGCATTCGGGGTCGGGCTCGTCCTGTCGACCCAGAACCCCGTCGACCTCGACTACAAGGCGATCAGCAACGCCGGAACCTGGCTGATCGGCCGCCTCCAGACCGAACAGGACAAGGCCCGTCTGGTCGATGGCCTGCGCACGGCCGACGGGGCCACCGACATCGGCGAGCTGGAGGCCACGATCTCGAGCCTCGGCAAGCGCCAGTTCCTGCTGCGGAACACGAAGTCATCGGCGATGCCGGTGCTCACGTCACGCTGGGCAATGAGCTATCTGGCCGGCCCGCTGACCTCGGAGCAGATCTCGTCGTTGATGGCCGGCAAGGCGGCCGAGATGGCCGGCCGCGATTCCGCCCCGTCAACCCCCGCCACGACCGCCGACCCGGCGCCTGCCGTCGCCCCTGGCGCAACCCCCGCCGAGACCGTGGCGGCCGCCGCCCCGACCACGAACCTGGCCGACGACGAGTCGGCGGTCGCGCCCTCGTTCCCGGATTCGCTCCCCGTTCGTTTCGTGACCGCCTCGGCGCCGTGGCTCGGCCAGCTCGACCTGGGCCCGGCCGGGGATCGACTGCAGCCGGCGATCGCAGCCCGGGTCAAGCTGGTGTTCGACGAGGCGAAGGCCGATCTACGTCACGATCAGGAGTGGGAGGCCATCATCCCGCTGACCGGGGACCGCCTCGACGTCGACTCGGCCGTCAACGTCGACTTCGACGATCGCGACTTCACCACCGACCCCCCGCCGAACCCGACCTACATTCTGCCGCCGTTCGACATCGGGGCGTCCGATGTGCGCTCGCTCGGGGCCGATCTGAAGAACCGTCTGGCCGTTGAGGAAACCTATCAGCTGTTCGTCAACCCGGATCTCAAGTTGTACTCGCGACCCGGCGAATCGCAGGAGGCCTTCGCCGCCCGCTGCCGGGAGGCGGCCGACGACGAGATGGACGGCGAGGTGTCCACGATCCGCGACAAGCTGCAACGCAAGCGGGACTCCCTGGAAACGGCGTTGGCCAAGGCCGAGGACCGGGTCGAGGAGTTGGAGGTGCATACCGATGGTCGCCGCAACGCCCAGCTCATCGACATCGGCACATCGGTGCTGGGTGGCATCCTCGGCGGGCGCAGTCGGACCCGTGGATTGGCCACCGCGGCCCGGCGGATGTCGTCGAGCAGCCGCCAGAAGGCCTCGAGTGAGGCCCGGCTTGATACGGCCCGCAACCGGGTGGCGGAGAAGGTCGAGGATCTGGATGAGCTGGAGGCGGAATTGGCCGACGCCGTGCTCGACATCGAGTCCGAGTGGCTTACCAAGTCGCAGACCATCGAGCCGTTCGAGGTGCCGCTCGAGAAGACCGACATCTCGGTCGACGATCTGATGCTCGTCTGGATCCCGGTTTCCCGGGGCTGATCAGCCGAAGGGGTGCGGTGGGCTAGCGCGGCGCAAGGTCCTCGATGGCGGCGATCGGATCGGCGCCACCGAAGTCGAAGACAGTGAGCACCGGCGTGTCGATGCCATTCTCGCGGTAGCGCTCGATGTGGTCACGGCACTCGTCGGGCGAGCCGTGGACGAAGATCTCGTCGACCACCGAATCCGGGATGGCGGCCAGCGCCGCCTTGCGATCGCCCGCCTTCCAGGCGTCCCACATACCGACCAGGGACTCGTCTCGGCCGAGCCAGCGGTGAAACTCGGCGTACACCGGCACGTTGAGGTAGGCGGCGATGGCGAACCGGGCCTTGGCCCGCACCTCGTCGGTGTTGGTACTCGGGCAGACGAAGAGCCGGGCCACGACCTCACGCTCGGCATCATCGGGAGCGGCGTCGTGCACGATGGCGGAGACTTTGGCCGCGTCCTCAGCCGACAGCCAGTTGGTGATCGCCCCGTCGGCCTCCCGCCCGGCCAGGCGCAACATGCCTTCCCGCAGTGCGGCGAGCACGATCGGCGGGGCCTGTTCGGGGACCAGGTCGAGGCGGAAACCCTTGATGTCGAAGGTGTCGTAGGTCTCGGTGACCTTCTCGCCGCCCATGGCCGCCTTCAGAAACCGGATCACGTCGCGGCACTTCTGGTAAGGCTGCTCGAAGGGAATATCGTTCCATCGCTCGACGATCACGTTCGACGAGGACCCGACACCCATCACGAACCGACCGGGGGCGGCATCGGCCATGGACGCCGCGCTCTGCACCAGCAACGCCGGACCCCGGGTGAACGCCGGCACGATCGCCGTTCCCAGCCTCAACTCGGGCGCCCACGCCGCGGCCAGAGCGAGTGGGGTGAACCCGTCGTTGGCCGAGCTCTCCGCCGACCACACGTCGGTGTACCCGCTGTCGACCAGACGACGGAAAATGTCACGATGCTCGTGCAGTCTGACGTTGGACAACGGAATCGTCATGCCGTAACGGCGGGTTTCGGGCCTCATGACGCTTCACAGTAGCGCCCCCGGCCGGACCGGGACCCATCCCGTGGAGCGGTGTTTCCGGGCTTTCGAGCCGATTCCCGCAAAATCTGGAGATTCTTCCGCCGGAACCACCCTTGTCGACCCAAAGTGTCACACCCCATCGTCAGAGTGAGACCCATGGCAAGCGCACAACTCCAACTCATTCACAGTGATGACTCGTGGAAGCTTGATCGGCACACCATCGAGGTCGGCCGGGCCGGCATTGCCGCCGCCCGAGCAGCACTGACCAAAGCCCACTCGAAGCACGAGCCGGTCGAGGTCGATCATGGCCAGCTGGCCATGACACTGATCGATCGGGCCGCCTAGCTGCAGCGTCTAGCTGC
>JAOUGG010000524.1 GCA_029857855.1 Acidimicrobiia bacterium
TGCGCAACCAGCGTGTGGTTCGTTCCGTGACGCAACCGATCACCTGATTTCGTGATCACCTGGCGGGCCTGGTCGACGTGGTCGGCGGGGAGCCGGTCGGTGGCCAGGTCGACCGCATCATCGAGTGCCTCCAGCTGGGCGGGAAGCTCGACGGTGTTGCGACCGAAACGACCCAACTTCATCGGCTGCGCTCGAAACGATCGAGCGCGGTGACCAGCTCGTCGACCGCGGTGCCGTTGTCGGTGTCGAGGTCGGGCCCGGCGATCGCGGAGAGCCGCGATCTGAACCGGTCGGCGTCGGCGTCGAGCAACGTGCCGATCCGCTGCAGCAGCAGGCGCTGGGCCTCGGCCGCCAGCTCCCGCACCGCCTGTTCGCCGAAGAGGGCGCTCAGCAGTGTTTGGGAGATTCCGGCCGTCCCGGCCCCGATGGCCACCTCGGCCCCGGTCAGACCCGCGGTCTGGGCGAAGATGACCAGCATGAGGGCGATGCCGACGCTGTTGACCCCGACGGCCAGCACCCGGGCGGTTGTGCGCTTGTTCGCCCCCTGCTCCCGCACGAGCTCGAGAATGTCGTCCTGCCAGGCCTGGACCTCGCCCCGCACCTGAGCCCGAAACGCCTCCGACGCCAGTTGCAACGACCGGTCGCCGGCCAGCACCTGGCGGCCTCCGGGCAGGCTCTTCCATGCCGAGACGGTGGTGGAGGCGGCTCGATCGGCATGATCGATCAGGAGTTGCTCGAGGGTCGAGGTGATCTCGCCCTGCACCTCGACCGTCTGGCCGGTGCGGCCGGTCAGGAACGCGCCGACCCGGTCGCGGATCAGCGAGATTCTCGACTGGACGGCGCGCATCAATTCTGCGGTGCCGATCAGCTCCTGCCAGCGCTCCAGCACCTCACCCCGCAGGAGGGTGCCCGACCGGATGTCGGCGGCCAGCCTGCTGCGGGTGTCGGCGTAGGTCCCCTCCACCGATTGGCGGAGTTCGTCGACGGCCCCGTTCTGTTCGACCCCGGACTCGATGACGGTCCGGGTGCGGGGACCGATGCTGTCCATGGCACCGTCGAGCGTGGCCCGGACCACCGCCGACCGCTGGTCGGCGTCGGACGCCAGGCCGGTCAGCAGCGCCTTGATGTCGGCCACAGCGTCGGGCGGCAGGGTCGTCATGTCGACCGGTTGCTGCTCCACAGGGAACACGGTCACGTCGGTCAAACCGGCGTCGGTCAACATCGAGCCGAAGTGGGTCACGATCTCGTCGGTGGCGCCGGGAGGGATGCGATTGACGATGCAGGCCAGCGAGGTGCCCCGGCTCCGGGCCTGGCGGAGGAAATCCCACGGAACGGCGTCGGCGTAGCGGACGCCCGTGGTGGCGAACAGCCACAGGTCGGCGGCAGAGAGAAGCTGGGTGGCGAGCTCGCGGTTGGCCTCCTCGACCGAATCGATGTCGGGGGCGTCGATGAGGGCCAGGCCCGGTTGCATCGTGTCGGTGGTAACCAGGCGGAGCACGGTTCCGGTGGCGACGGAGGTCGGGTTGCTTCCCCTCTGGCCGGTGACCCGAGGCAGGTCGGGCAGGACATCGCCGCCCGCGAACCACTCCTCGTCGTCGGGATGGCAGATCAGGACCGGGGCACGGGTGGTCGGCCGCAGGACGCCTGCCGGTGAGACCTCTCGCCCGACGATCGTGTTGGTGATGGTCGACTTGCCCGAACCGGTCGAACCGCCCAGCACGACGAGCAGGGGGGCGTCGAGCCGTCGCAGCCGGGGGACGAGGTAGTCGTCGATCTGATGGGCCAGTTCGTCGCGGGCCTGCCGGGCGGGCTTGGCCGACCCCAGGTCCAGTTCCAGTCGTGTCGTCCGCAGTGCCTGGCCGAGTCCCTCAAGCGCGGCAATGGTTTCGAGAGGGTTTGCTGACATCAGACTCACAGGTTAGGTCGCGGCAGCGTCATTTGAGTTCCCGTAAACGGTTTGCCCGTGTCAACCGCCTACCGCCAGCGGGTTTCGACCGCCCGGCAGCGAACATCGTTACCACTGCGATCTTGTGTCGTGTTGATTGCGGGAATGGCAAGTAGTTGAAAGTGGGATAATATAGGCCGAGTAAATTCAGCATGGTGGTGAACCGCGGCGAGTGGTCCTCCTCTATGCTGGAGAGCGATGGTTGGAAACGTTCCTCACCGGAGCGAGGCGACCACCACAAAGTCTTGGAGATCTGATCGACTGAGGGATTCAGTAAGTAGTCGGTCCTGTTCGCAGGTCGGCGGCGGTTCAGTCGCCCGGACGGCCGCCGGCCTGCTCCCTGTACGGATCTTCGTACACGGGGAAACGAATTCAGAACGCTCGGTGGGGCTGTCGTGAACGGCAGCCCCTTTCCGTATCCCGACCCCGCCCGCCCTGCTCAGTCCGGGGGCGAAACGCACCGGCTCGTCGCCTCGGGCTCCGGCGTGGCGGTCGCCGTGCAATTCGAGCAGCGTCGTGGCGTCGCCGGCTTTCAAACGGTGGTGTTCGGTCTGGAATCGACGGCCTCGCCGTTGCCGTCGTCAGGTCCGCGTCCGATCGTCATCAGCGCACTCGACATCACCTTCGGGCAGGGGTGGGAGCTGCGAACCTCCGGTCTCTGGGCCGAGCAGGTTCGGGAGCGGCCGTTCGACCATTGGAGCTACGGGCTGGAAGCATTCGCCCTGGCCATCGACGAGCCCGACGAGCTGATCCGGAGTGGACTCGGTCACCGGGTGGCACTCGGCTGGGAACTCGATTTCATCGCCAATGGGCCACCGGAGGTGGCGGCCGGCAGCCAGTCCGGTTCGTTCACCCAGACCGGCACGATCGAAGGCCTTCTCCTGACCGGCGACGGAGAGCAGCCCTTTGAGGGGCCCGCTCGCCGCTCCCACTGGCCCGGCGATCGCCCGGCCCACACCGACGTCGATAAACTCGACCACCGGGAACGGTCCGAGCCGGGATCGATCGTACTGCCGACGATGCACGGCCCGTGGACGGTCTCCCACACGGCGTCGGCGGCGTAGGCCGGTTCGCCGCCGTGGAGACGGCGGAATACCTGCTAGGAGCGACCGGCCATCTTCCGGTTGGCCACCTTCGACTTGATGTAGTCGCGGTTCATGTAGGCGATGAAGTCCTGGCTGATTTCCTTGGGGCAGGCCTCCGTGCACTCACCGTGGTTGGTGCACGAGCCGAAGAACTGCTCCATGGTCTCGACCATGGCCTCGCTCCGACGGAACCGCTCGGCCTGACCCTGGGGCAGCGAGTTCAGATGCCAGAGTTTGGCGGAGGTGAACAGCTGCGCCGCCGAGTTGGGGCAGGCGGCCACGCAGGCTCCGCAGCCGATGCAGGCTGCGGCGTCCATCGCCGAGTCGGCGACATCCTTCGGGATCGGGATCTCGTTGGCGTCGGATGCCGACCCGGTCGGGGCCGTGATGTAGCCACCCGCCTCGAC
>JAOUGG010000525.1 GCA_029857855.1 Acidimicrobiia bacterium
ATCGACGGCCGTGGTCTCCGAAGGGCGCGAGCCGCTACACCATCGCCACAGTGGCCGAACTGGCGTCGCTAGAGCCCATTCCGTATCGGCTGGCGTTCGACGACGACCCTCCGATCGATCGTGCCGCCTGTCTCATCGCCGTGGGCAACACCCGCTTCTTCGGCGGTGGGATGGCTGTCTGCCCCGATGCGGTGCACGACGACGGTGCCATGGATGTCACGACGATCGAGCCGGTTTCGAGGGCGACCTTCGTTCGGGTCCTCCCGTTGGTGTTCAGCGGCCGCCACGTTCGCCATCGCGACGTGACCCAGCGACGCTGCCGCCGGCTGGTTATGACGGCCGACGAACCCTTGTGGGCCGACGGCGAAGCCTTGGATTTCGGCGATGTCGCCAAGCCGATCGAAGCGACCGTGACGGTGCTGTCGGGAGCGCTGACCATCGCGTGTTGCCCGGGGGCCGCCTGACGACCGACGGCGACCCCGATACGTCCGCCGAGGCGTATCCAGATCGCCGCCGTCGCGCTGCGCAAACCAACGTTCCGGCCTAGCCACCGGACGGGCGAACGGTGACCATCTCTCATCGAGAGGTTGTTCGCCGAAGGTTTACTTACGGTCACTATCGGGGAGTACCTCGACTTTGTCAACAGCGGACTCTTTCGCCACGGAGCCGATCCGGCGACACTCCTGTTGGCCTGTTGGCTCAACAGGTCGGGTTTTCCGCCATGGGGAACTGTGCCCAACTGGATGGGTCGCCGGACCGAAGGCGGACCGGTGCGAGTATCGTGGAAACCCGTAAAGATCGAGCCGTCGGGTTAGCGGACTCGGCAAGGGGTTTCCGAGTTCATGGGTGATCGCCTTCACTCCGACGACGACAACGTCGAGAATGACACCACGACGTCCGACACCGAGCGGGTCCACTCCGCCGGAGGCCTCGACCTGCCCGTTGTGAACCGACCCGTCAGCGAGCCGCCCGCGCCGGGTTCGCCGAAGCGTTCTCAATCGACGCCCTCACCACGGCCGTCGGCCTTCACCGAATGGCTGACAGATTGGGAGGACGTCCGGCCCGACGGGTCCCGATCCGATCCGGTCGCCGTCGCCAACACCGACACCGTCGAGGCCCCCGATTCAGTGGCTGAGATGGCCGACGCGCCGGTTGAGGCGACCGGAGACGCCACGGATGACGCCGCAACCGGCACCTCTGCGGTCGAGGAGGGGCCGGTCGAGGAGAGGGCGATCGAGGAGATTGAGCCGGCCCGTCCAACGCAGGGGATTCGCCGCCTGGTCGACGAAACCCCGGCCGCCCGGATTCCGAGCCCGCCACCGGTTCACTCGGCCCCCGAACCACGGTCGACATCGTCGCGGCCGATCCGTGCCTCACGACCCCGTCCGGTGTCCGAGGCGAGCGCGTCAGCGGTCGGGAAGCCCCGTGCGTTCCTGACCAGCCCGGCCGACACCGCTGTCGAACGTGGCAACATCGCCCTCGCCGATGAGGCCCGGCACACCACCTCCCGAAGCGTCCGTATCGGCGGCCTCGACGTCACCGTCGACGCAACCCAGCGGGCCATGCTGGTCACCGCCGCGCTCGGCATGGTGGTGGTTGCCGGGCTGTTCGCCTACCTGCTCTCGGGCCTCGGCAGCACGACCGATACCGCCAACCGGCAGGCGGACGTGGAAACCGTGGCCGGCCCGGCCGGACCCGACCTGAACGTGTCGGCCAGCTCGCCGACCGCACCCTCGATCTCCGATCTGGCCCGGGCCACGGTACGCATCGCCGGTCTCGACGAGAACGGCCAGACGGTGTGTGCCGGGTCCGGGGTGCTGGTGGGGGAGGAGGGCGTCATCCTCACCAACGCCCACGTCATCACGATCGACGAGGAGTGCCCGTTCTCCACCATCGCCATCGGCGTCACGCTCGATGCGTCGGACCCGCCCGAGCTGCTCTATCGGGCTGAGACGCTGGTCGTCGACGACGTCCTCGACCTCGCCGTCGTGCGGATCGTCGGCCTGCTCTCGTCGGACGATCCACTGGAGATCGAACCGAACCTCCCCGTCGCAATGCTCGGTGACAGCGACAAGGTCGAACTGGGCGACAACATCCGAATCCTCGGTTACCCCGTGATCGGCGGCGAGACAATCACCCACACGACCGGCACCGTGGCCGGCTTCGTGGCCGAGGACGGCAGAAACCGGGCCCTCATCAAGACCGACGCCTCGATCTCGGCCGGCAACAGCGGCGGCATGGCGGTCAACGAGGCCGGTGAGGTGGTCGGTATACCGACCAAGGCCGGGGCCAACGGATTGGGACCGTCGGTCGATTGCCGGGAGGTGTCCGACACGAACAACGACGGCCGGATCGACACCGACGACGCCTGCGTCTCCATCGGCGGATTCCTCAATTCCATCCGCCCGATCAACCTGGCCCGGGACGTGCTCTCGCGGGCGGAGGCGATCCAACCAGACGTCGGCCGGTCGCTGGGCGACTCCGCTTCGTTCGATCTCTCGCAGGTCTCGTTCTGGAACCCGCGATTCAGCACCGGCGTGGAGGACGATGCCCCGGTCGACGAGGTGATCACCCTCACCCAGGGCGTCGAGGAGATCTGTCTGTTCGTCGATTGGAGCGGTATCACCAACGGTGTCCCGTGGGCCGCCGTCTGGACGAAGGGCGGCGAGAAGATCGACGAGTTCTCGATCTTCAAGATCTGGGAGTACGGGCCCTCCGGTCACAACTTCTGGTACTGCGCCGAAGACCGACGAGGTCATCCGGCCGGCGTCTACGAGGTCGGCCTCTTCCTCAACGACGAGTTGGCCTTCGTCGAGGCGATCGAGGTCACCGAGGAACCGGTCGACATCTTCGACGTCACGTGGGTCAACAAATCGGATCAGGACATCTGTGGCCTGTCCGTCAATCCATTGGCCAACAGCCGTCACGCCGGTGTCAACGTGCTTCAACAGGGTACGATCATGCGGTCGGGTGACTTCGCGGTGGTCGAGCTGCCGGCCGGCGACATCGTCGTCGAGGCCTATGACTGCAGCGGGATGGCGATCGCCGCCGAACTCGAGGGTCTGTCGATCCCGGAGAGCATGTTCGTCGACGGCGAGGAGGTGCCGTTCGTGATCGGCGGATCGGCCCCCGGTGCCGCTCAACCCGACGGCGATGGGTAGCCCGGGTGGCCTAGGAGCGGGGCACCCACTTCGACTCGGCCTTGATGTCCTCGATCTCCAGACCCGCCGCCTCCCAGCCGCCGAACCCGGGCTCGAGGTGGCCGACGTCGGGGTAGCCCATGTCTTTCATCGTTTTGGCCGCCAGAGCCGAGCGCCCGCCCCCGGCGCAGTAGAGGATGTACCGTTTGGACGGGTCGAACACCTCACGGTGGTACTCGGAGGCCGGGTCGACCCAGAACTCCAACATTCCCCTGGGGGCATGCACCGACCC
>JAOUGG010000526.1 GCA_029857855.1 Acidimicrobiia bacterium
CGATAGCGCAGGAGCTGGTCGACACCCTGCTCCCGACCGTGCAGCGGCGAGGCGATCCCTGGGCCGAGGCCATGATGACGAATCTCGCCGCCTCACTTGCACTCTGGACGGGGCGGGCGGCCGAGTCGGTCAGACTGTGCCACGAGGCGGTCGAGGCGGCCCGTCGAGCCGACGACGCCGGTCTCGAGATACAGACACTGGCCGTGCAGGGGCGGGCTCTGGTGTCGCTCGGTCGGATCACCGACGGCAGCGCCACCCTGGAGCAGGCATACCGGCTGGCCGAGCAGGGCCGTGACCGGTTCAACCGTCGGATCGCCATCATCGCCAACTGTGCGTCGGCGGCCCGGGTTGGCGAGGCACAGCGGGCGATGAGCTGGGCGTCGAACTTTCAGGGATTCCACGACGACCTGTCGGTGGTCGGCGAAGCCGATCTGATCGTGTCGGTCTCACTCGCGCTTCTTCAGCAGGGTGCGGTCGACGAGGCGGGGAGTCAGCTGGCCTGGTTCGACGGCTCCAAGAGCCGGCGGGTTGACTTCTTCGCCGAGGCGGTGCGGGCCACGCTGGCCGCGGTCGACGGTCGGATCGACGATGCCGAGCAGGCCGTCGAGCGCGTGCTGAACGGCCGCTCGACGTACCTGGATCGCATCACCGCCCACCTCGTGCGGGCCTGCATTTCGTTCCAGCTGGCCGACGACGAGGCCACCGACGCCGCGCTCGACGACGCCCGACGGATCGTCGATCTGACCGACGATCGAATGTCGCGGTGGCTGATCGACCTCGTGTCGGGTATCTGCGGTCAGGGCGATCAGACCGTCGCCGAACGGCACATGGCCAAGGCCGGTCTCGACCCCGCGGGTCTCGTCACGGCGTGGCGGCTGGCGGCCCGGACCGAATCGATCGAAGCCTCCTAACAGCCTCTTCCACCGGTTCTCTCAGCGGTTCTCTTCCACCGGTTCTTCCACCGGTTCTCTCCCAGCGATTCTCCCACCGGTTCTGCGCAAGTTTCGGAGGGGTTAGTCGGCCGGAGGGATCTGCAGCTCGTCGCCGGCGGTGAGGTTGTCGGGATCGACGAGGCCGTTGGCGTCGACGATGGCCTGCATCGAGACGCCGTAGTTCTCGGCGATGACCGAGAGGGTGTCGCCGGGCTGCACGACATACACGGCACCGGTGCCGGTCGGGGCGGTCTCGACAACGGCCGGCGGGGCCGTCGTGGGGGTGGGGGCAACGATCGGATTCTGGCTCGTTATCTTCACCCCGGCTTTACCCGGGGTCGGATCGACCACGCCGACCACCTGGTCGGGGGTCAGCACCGGCGCGGTCACAACGGTGGCGGTCGCCTCGACCGGCGCCGCTTCGCCCGTGGACGCACCGCCCGTGGTTTCGTCCATTGCGTCGGTCATCGCGTCGTCCGAGCCCTCACCTATTGCGTCACCGGCGGCCTCGTCGGTCGCGCCGGCCATGGCATCGGCCTGGTCGCCCTGGCCCGATCCGACGGCGGCATCGACAGTGTCCGACGACGGAGTCGTGGATTGGGCAGCCGGATCCGGGGCCGCGGCCGACTGGGCCTCGTCGGCCGGAGCGGGTCGACCGCAGGCACCGAGAAGCAGCGCCACCAGGGCGGCGGCGATCAACCGCCCGCCAACTGTTCCCGTCGAAGTCCGCATACGAGACCAGTATTGCCTATCTACGATCCGAATGGGTGTCTGCCCTGGCATCGCCCGCACCGTCAGCGCCGCCGACCCTTGCGCCGAGCCCGACGATTGGGCCGCTCCGAGTCGCGACGCCGGTTGGCATCGGCTCTATCGCGGGATTCGGCCCGCCGGGCGAACTCGGAGAGCTGGCTCTCCTGCAGCTCCAGTTCCGCCATCAGCTCCCGCCAATGTTCGAGTCGGCGTTCGGCGATGGCCCCGGAGGCCAAGCCGTCCTGCACCCCGCATCCGGGCTCGGCCTCGTGGCCGCAGTCGGCGAAACGGCATTGGGCGGCGGCTTCGGCGATCTCGGGAAAGGCCAGCGCCAAGCCGTCGTAGGCCTGCCAGAGGCCGATCTCCCGGATCCCCGGGGTGTCAATGATGTGGCCTCGCCCGGGGATCGGGATCAGATCACGGGTGACGGTCGTGTGGCGCCCCCGCCGGTCGGCGGCTCGCACCTCGCCGGTCCGCTGTACCTGTCCCCCCGACAGGAGGTTGACCAGCGTCGACTTGCCGATGCCGCTCAACCCCATCAGTGCCACCGTGGAGCTCTCCGGGATTCGGGCCGCGATGTCGTCCATTCCGTTGCCGGTGACGGTGGACACGGTGACCGTGGCGACGCCCGGAGCGATGGCGGCCACATCGTCGACCGTGCGCTGCAGCTCGGCGGGATCGGGGATCTTGTCGGACTTGGTGAGCACGATGACGGGTGTGGCGCCGCTCTCCCAGGCCACCACGAGCTGCCGTTCGAGCCGACGGAGATTGGTGGGACGGTCGAGGCCGTGCATCACGAACACCGAGTCGATGTTCGTCGCCAGCACCTGTGGTCCGGGGACCCGCCCCGGTGCCCGCCGGGTCAGGGCGGTGGCTCGGGGGGCGATGTCGAGGATGTGGGGACCGTCGGTCTCGGAATCCTGGACCAACACGTAGTCACCGGTCGCCGGTTCCAGTTCGGTTCGGGTGCGGGTCGAGTCCGATGCCGCCAGGATGGCGTCGCCCCCGGTGAAGACGAGGCTGAAACCCCGGCTGACCCTGGCCACCCGACCCTTGAAGCTGTCGATGGCCGGTTGCCCGTCGCCTCCGACGGCCGCTTCGACCTCGGCGGCCCACCGGTCGAGTTCGTCATCCCACCCGAGCGAGCTCAGGTCGGGAGTCAATTGTGCCAGGTCGTCGATCGCTCAGGCCTTCCTCGAAGGGGCCGGCCGCTCGAGCGGCCGGCCGGCGCCGGTCGCTGTTCGATGGACTCAGCCCATCGGGTCGACCGGGGTCACATCTTCGAGGCTAGTCCGGAGGAAGTCGAGTTGGAGCCGCAGGAGGTTCTCGGCAACCGACTGCTGCGGGGTCATGTGTGTGACACCCGACAGTGGGAGTACCTGATGGGGGACGCCGGCGGCCAGCAACGCGGTGCTCATCCGGAGAGTGTGAGCGGCGACGACGTTGTCGTCGACCAGGCCGTGAATCAACAGGAGCGGGCGCACGAGCTTGTGGGCCTCGGCGGTGAGATCGGTGTCGAGGTAGTGCTGCGGATACATCCCAGGGTGGCCGAGGTAGCGCTCGGTGTAGTGGGTGTCGTACAGGCTCCAGGTGGTGACCGGTGCGCCGGCGATGGCGGCGTGAAACCGGTCGGGGCGGCGGAGCACGGCGAGCGCCGCCAGGTAACCGCCGAACGACCAGCCTCGGATCCCGACGCGGTCGAGGTCGAGAAAGCCGAACTCGGTGGCGGCGTCGTCGAGGGCGGA
>JAOUGG010000527.1 GCA_029857855.1 Acidimicrobiia bacterium
GGTTGAGGGGGTGGAAGTGGCTGCGCCGTCGGTTCACCGGTGGGTGGTTCCGGCCGTCGCCGTCATCCTGGCGGGCCTGTTCGCCATCCAACGCCACGGCACCCACGTGGTCGGTCGTTTCTTCGGTCCGGTGATGGTCGTGTGGTTCAGCGTGCTCACGGCTCTGGGTCTGATCCAGGTCATCGACGACCCGTCGATAGTCACCGCCCTGAACCCGATCCACGGGGCCCGGTTCTTCGCCGACAATGGCCGCAGCGGTTTCCTGGTCCTGGGTTCGGTGTTCCTGGTCGTCACCGGCGGCGAGGCACTGTATGCCGACATGGGCCACTTCGGGCGGAGGCCGATACAGCTCGGTTGGTTTGCCATGGTGCTCCCGGCCCTGGTGATCAACTACCTGGGCCAGGGGGCACTGCTGCTGAAAGACGCAACGGCGATCAGCAACCCGTTCTTCCTTATGGCTCCCGGCTGGGCCCATTGGCCCCTCACCGTCTTGGCCACCGTGGCCACCATCATCGCCTCCCAGGCCCTCATCACCGGCGCGTTCTCGCTGACCGTGCAGGCCATCAACCTCGGGTACCTGCCGCGCATGCGGATCGTGCAGACGTCGGCCGAACATCGAGGCCAGGTCTACGTACCGGCTGTGAACTGGTTTCTGATGGTGGCCTGCCTCGGGCTGGTGTTCGCCTTCCGCTCCTCGAATCGGTTGGCTGCGGCCTACGGGGTGGCGGTCACCCTCACCATGGCCATCACCACCATTCTCATCGCCTCGATAGCTCTCAACCGTTGGGGGTGGAGCAAGACTCGAACCGCTCTGATCCTTGTCCCGTTGCTGATCATCGACGTTGCCTTCGCCGGCGCAAACCTGTTCAAGATCCCGACCGGCGGCTGGGTTCCGCTCGTGGTCGGTTTCGCCGGCTTCACCCTGTTCACCACCTGGTGGACCGGCCGGCATCTCCTCATTCAGCGGGTTCAGCGGCATGGCCTGACGGTGGACGAATTCGTTCACAACCTCTCGCTGAATCCGCCCCACCGGCACTCCGGCACCGGCGTCTATCTCCACCGCCGACCGGGGATGGTGCCACCGGCACTTCTCACCAATCTCCGGCACAACGACAGCCTCCACGACACGGTCGTGTTCTTGTCGGTAGTGTCGGCCGATCGCCCTCATGTCCACCCGGCCGAACGTGACCACGTCACCCACTACGACCTCGGGTTCCACCAGGTCGACATGCACTACGGGTTCACCGATCCCACCCCGTTGGCTGAAGACCTCGAGAATCTGCTGATCGACGACATCAGCTTCGACCCGACGCAGACCACGTACTTCCTGAGCCGTGAACGTGTCGAGGTCTCCGACCGCCCCGGGATGGCGAAATGGCGGGAGCGACTCTACGCTCTGCTCAGCCGCAACGCCGGCGATCCGACGGCCCACTTCGGCCTTCCGCCGGAACGAAGCGTCGACCTGGGCAGCCACGTCGACATCTGACCCTACGCGATCATGGTCGATATCACGTCCGGTCGGTTGCCTTCCACCATGGAACCCCAGAGGAGTTTGCCATGAACCTGCTGAGCCGCGATCTGCTCAATCCGTCGAAGCCGGGGGGTGGGATCGTCTTCGCTGTGGTGTTCATTCTCATCGCCATCGCCGTCGGAGCCCTCGTGGGACGATCGGCCCGACGGTTGGCCGGTCGGTCCGACGACCAGCTGCAGCGGGGCCGGATCGAGTTCATCGCTCAGATCACCCGGCTGGCGGCCTACACGATCATCGCCATTGCCTACGCCCACCTGATCCCGGCGCTGCGGGCCACCGGCACCGCCCTGCTCGCCTCAGCGGGGGTGATGGGCGTCGTGCTGGGCCTGGCCGCCCAGAACACTCTCGGCAACTTGATCGCCGGTATCTCGAATGCCATGTACAGGCCTTTTGACGTCGGCGATCGCCTCGTCGTGCCCGGACCCGACGGAGTCGAGACCGGCGTCATCGAGCGACTGACGCTGGGAAACACGGTCCTGCGAACCGAGGACAACCGCCGACTGGTCATCCAGAACAGCGTGATGAGCGGCCAGGCCATCATCAACCTGACAGGCGAGGATCCCCGTGTTCAGGCCATCGTGTCGGTTGAGGTCGCCTATTCGTCCGACGTCGATGCCGCCCGCAGAATGCCGGTGGATGCAGCCGACGCACATCCCGGTGTCACTGACGTTGACGGCTGTTCGGTCGTGGAGTTGGGTCCGTCCACCGCGACGCTGTTGCTTCTAGCCTGGAGCCCGGACGCCTCCACTGCTCGAGACGCCCAGTACGATCTCTACGAGACGGCGTTCCAGGCCTTTTGGGCGAACGTCCTGGACGCCCGTACACGACCACGAACGTCAACCTGACTGATCGGGATGGCGCGGCTCCACCCGAGAACAGCCGGTAGGCCGGCGACTGACCAGAGCGGTCGATCGCCGGCTCATCGACCGGGAGCGCACCGACCGCCGGGGGCGACGTGCTTCAGCCTTCCCGACGGCGCGATGTTGGCAGGCGGTGGAACTGATCGCGGCTGACCGACGGGTCGATACGGTCGTTGCGCACGGCCACCACCGAACCCATCGGAACCAGCACGTTGTGATGGGTGCCGGGGACACCGGTCCGGACGATGACAGCGGCCAGGCTGTCGCCATCGGCGACGAAGCCGTCCACGTGACCAACACGGTGGCAGTCGGCCACCACTTCGCTGCGCCGTCGGATTTCACAATGACCCTTGGGAATCCGATCGTAGGAGACCCCGACCTTGTTGCGATCCCACCCCTGCTCCAACTCCACGGCGTCGTCGGTTGGCGTGACGACATCTTCGGTGCCGACGTCCCATCCATCGCCGGGATCGACAGCTTGGTCGAAGGCAACGAAATCCGACTCGGCAACGGTCTGCAGGTGGCGGATGCCAGTGCCGTCCAAGAGGATCTCGACAATCTTGTCCGCGTTCTGCACAAGCTCGACGGGGACAAGCCGGGCCTGAAGGTGTTGGTGATGGGGTTCGATCACCAGGTGAGTGACCCGACGAGTCGTCGGATCGACCACGATGTCGGCCAATTCACCGAACGGCCCGTCGGTGGCATGGACAGGCTGACCCAACCAGAGCCGGCTCATGATTCAATCTCCTCTCGCCAATTTGGCGTGATGATCAGTGCCGGCATGAGACCGGCCCGTCGGTTTCCGTGGCCCGCATTCGGATGAGTCGTGATTCGATGAAAGATGGGGCTTCGAATCGGGCGGTGATTTCGTCGCCCCGCAACGTCTTCGTCACGCCATCACTTCGAACGGTCAACGACGTGATGGTCGAATCGAGGTGATCGAGACGACGGCCGACCTCGTAGGCCGGTACGACCAGATCGGGCCCGCTGATGTCATCGAAGTCGCGGTGGGGTGACTCGGGAATCGTGACCAGA
>JAOUGG010000528.1 GCA_029857855.1 Acidimicrobiia bacterium
ACGGCACCCGCCTCGGCCAGGCGACGTCCGATGGCCTTCCCCAGTCACTGGGCGCCTCCGGTCACGACGGCGGCCGGGGTCCTGTTCAGGCAAACGTCCGTAGGCTTCGGTTGTGGCGTTGGGCTGGCATCAGCTTGGCTCGGTGGCCGTCGACCGGGTCCGCTCGGCCCGTGTCGTGGCGGTCAGAAGGTCAGTGCGTTCCTGGTGGGGGAGTCGGGCCGATGCGACGCCGGTGTCCAGCCGGGCCGTGATGACGTTGGCGTTGTCCGGATGCCTTTGTAGAACGGCACCGAACGATCGGAGCACGCCGAGCATGGGCTCGTTGACTGCCAGCACCTCGGCCGACAGCGTCGTAATGCCCTGCTCGGCGACCACGGCTGCGAGAGCCGCTGTGAGCAGCGTGCCCAGTCCTCGTCCCTGGTAGGCGTCGATCACGGTGACCGCCAGCTCGGCGGTGCCGGGTTCGTCGTCCAACCAGACGGCTCGAATGCCTCCGGCGGGGAAGCGGCTCCCGCCACGATCGTCTCGGGTCAGGGCGACGAGAACCACGTGATCGGCGCCGACGTCGAGCAGGTGGTCGACGGTCGACCGACTGAGATGAGGAGTCGCCGCGAAGAAGCGGTTGTATCGCGATAGATCGGAGAGCTGCTCGAACCCCTCGACGAGGAGCTTCTCGTCGTCGACCGTTCCCAGTCGAACCAGCACCTCCAACCCGTCTGCCGTCTCCAGCCGGGCGAACCCGGATTCGTCGTGGTTCGGATTGGAGGGGCTTCCCATTCGTCGAGTATCGCCTGTCGGCAGCATTCCGAAAACGCGGCGTGTGCGGTGGGCTGGGCACCGGACGATGCCAGTGCTGAGCGACCGCTCTGGCTGCGGCTCGCCGCCACTCGCTCCTTCGCTAGGGCTGCAGCACGGCCCAACCGCGTCGCTGCAGCTCGGCGGCAAGATCCTCGGTCGACACGTTCTCGAGAGCCGCCTGAGAGGCTGAGCGTTCGGCTGAGGATGAGCGCATCGTTGGCTGCTTTCGAGCGGCTCTTGATGGGGTCGGAGTTCGTCGGGTCGAGGCCGGAGGGGTGGAGCCTGCCGGAGGTCCGTCGTCGTACAGCTCGGACTGCAACTGTTCGATGAAGGCATCGGCTTCATCCCGGGTGAACTTGCCACCGGCCTGGCGTTGCGTGAAGCCCATCGGCCCTCGAGCATCACGAAAGTCGCTGTGCCCGGCCGCGTTCAGCAGCTCAAGAAGCTCGTTGAGCTGCTTTCCCGTCGCCGGTGGACCAGAAGACTGACCAAACGCCATGCTGCAGTGTCCCACAACTTGGATGGCCGGACCTGGCATGACCGTCAAGGCGATCAGTTGGCCCGTCGTCGACGGCTCGTGGTTCGGCGGATCGATGAAGGGAATCGACAATCTGGTTCTGCGTGCAGCTGGGTTGTCTCGGTCCCACTTGACCAAGTCCGAACGCTGTTCTATTGCATCTAACGATGTTAGAAAACGACTCGGTGTCACCGACGCTGGCAGAACGACGGGCGGAGGCCACCCGTGAGGGAGTCATCGAAGCGGCGTGGACCCTGTCGCGTTCCCTGGGCCTGACTGGCTGGTCGATGCGTGAGCTGGCCAAGGCCGTAGGCATCAAGGCACCGACGTTGTACGCCTACTTCGATTCCAAGGACGCGATCTACGACGCCATGTTTCGTCAGAGCTACGAGCAGAAGGGCTCGTCCGGTGATGCCGAGCCCTACCTCGCCGCCCACGGCGAACGAGACGCCTTCAAGCTGGCCGCCCACGACTTCTTCGACTTCTGCACCGACGACCCCACCCGGTATCAGCTCATGTTCCAGCGGACCATCCCCGGTTTCGAACCAAGTGAGCAGGCCTACGCCGCCTCCCAACGGAGCTACGAGCGTTTCGCCCAACAGCTGGCCGCTGTCGGGGTTGCCGACCAAGCCCACCTCGACCTCTGGACCGCCATGATCTCCGGACTCACGGCTCAACAAATCAGCAACGACCCAACGGGTGACCGATGGAGAGCGTTGGTCGACACCGCTGTCGACCTGTTCTGCGATCACGTCGGAATCCCCCCAACAGGAGACCAGAACCCATGACGACAACCGCACAAGATCTGACCTCACGAGAACCACTGGCCAGGCCCGAAGCCGTGGCCATGGGCCGCATCGAATACACGCGATTCGTCGATGGCTTGAAGGCACTCGAACCGCAGGACTGGCAGCGACCAACCGACTGCGAGGGCTGGACGGTGCGCGACCTCGCCGGCCACCTGGCCGGGGCGATGGAGACGGCCAGGGGCCTCCGCCATCTCCTGGCCGAGCAACGAGCAATCGGTCGCCGTCGCAAGGAAACCGGCGAATCCGAGATCGACGCCATGTCGGCCGTCCAGATCGCAGCCGTCGCCGCGCTGGAGACTGAAGACCTGATCGAACACATGGAAACCCTCGTGGAACCCGCAGTGAACGGTCGGCTACGGATCCCGGCAGTCCGGCCCAGCCGGCGGTCACTACCGGGTCGGGGCCGACGGACCATTCATCGAGCTGGACGCCGTCGAGTTCTGCCGAATCCTGTCCGGCCGAGCCCAGCCCACCCACGAACTGCTCGACACTCAAGTCCCGTTCTGATCGCCGGCCTTGCGCGGTGCGGAGATCGCTGATCGACTGGTGTTCGGCGTCGGGCCGAACTCGGCGCTGTCCGCTCGGTTCGCCAGGGCGATCCGGTCGTATCACGCCTGCGACTACGGTTGACTTCGTTCCGAGAGCTCATCGAGGCGTGTGAGAACCTTGTTGAGGAGCGCGTCGAGGCTCCTGGCCTCGTTGGGTGTGAAGTCGGCGAGCATGGCTTGGTAGACGGTGATGCTGGAGTCGAACGCGTCGGAGATCACGGTCTGACCGGTGTCGGTGATGTCGAGCCTGATCGCCCTTCGGTCGTCAGGGTCCTGGGTGCGTTTGATGAGTCCTTGTTCCTCGAGTCGATCGAGTTTGCCGGTCATGCCCGACGGAGAGGTCTGCAGCTGCTGGGCAACTTCAACCGGAGTGAGGAGCGCTGGTTGGGCCCGCCGTAGGACGGCGAGCACCTCGTAGTCGCCTCGCCGTCGCAGGCCACTGGCGATCGCAGTTCGTTCCAGGATGTCCTCGGCCAAGCGTCCACTCCAAACCAGTCGTTGGATCGCTTCCATGGCAGTGAGGTTGATCTCGGGACGGATGCGGCTCCAGTCGCTGACGGCCTCGTCGACGAATTTGGACCTGGACACGAGGGGAGTCTAGCTGCAACAGGACACTCTTCCGAGCACGTATACTACGAGTGCGGATATTCCGCAGGCAAACTACATCCAGGAAGCCTACCGTGTCCATCTCAACAGCCCGGAGAACACCAACAACGCCCCAGCCCGAACGAGTTCCTCAATCGACCGGGACG
>JAOUGG010000529.1 GCA_029857855.1 Acidimicrobiia bacterium
CGGTCGACGGTTGCGGTTCGACCACCGAAATGGGCGACGTCGCATCGGGAGCGGTCGCCGCCACGGCCTCATAGGAAGGCGGGTCGAGCTGTCGGGCGGCCACCGGTCCGGTGCCCCGTATCTGATCGCGGAGGAACCCGGAAATGAAGCCGTAACGGCCGGCGCGGAGCTGGAGCCCACCGAGCCCGAGCACCACTGTCGTGAGGGCAAGCAGGCCAAGGAGAAGGGCCCGCCGGACACCCCCGCCTACCAAGCGACTCGCCATCCAGCCGGCAGCCGGCCCGGCTTCAGTTCCACTTTGCGATGCCGCGCCGCCAGCTTGGCAACAGTAGGGACGATTCGCGCCGCATGAGGAGCACCTTCATCGCAGCGAACAACGCGATCCAACCCCCGAAGAACACGTCCTCGGTCAGCCCGATCACGAAGTTGCCCGCAAGCACCGCCAGCACCCAGATCGCCAGGTCGGGTGAGGTGTCGAGTTTGGACCACGCCGATCGAGCGGTCGACAGCCACAGGGCCGTGAACACGAGGAGACCGACGAGACCGATCTGCAACGCCAGGTCGAGCGCGCCGTTGTGGGCGTGGGATGCCTCGAAACGAACGTGGCGCCAGATCTCGGCCGTTTCGGGTGAGATCTTGACCCGCCAGAACAGCGCACCGAAGCCGTAACCGAACAGTGGCCGGTGGCTGAGCGCCTCGATCGAGGCCTCCCAGATATCGGTGCGGCCCGAAAGGCTGGTGTCCTTGCCGTAGGCGCTGGTAATGGTGGCGAACGATGCCACCGCGCCGCCGATCACCGCCATCGAGCCGATCAGGGAGGCCATGAACAGCAACGTCGAATCGCGGTCGTCCTGCTGCCGCTGGAAGGTTCGCAGCCAGTACCAGGCGATAAGGCCGAACACGGCCCCGGAAACACCGGTGGCCGATGTGGAGCCGATCAGCAGGCCGATGATGAGGGTGAGCGACCCCCACTTGAAGAGCGGGTTCTTGTCGAAGATCAGAACGGTCGGTAGGGCCATGGCCAGAAACGGCGCCATGTTGTTCTTGTGATTGAAGAACCCGTGCCACCCCGGATAGGGCTCGCCGTTGACGCCGCCGATCACGTGATAGCGGGTGGACGGGACAAGAACGAGAGCGATGATGGTGACGAGAATCGCAATGCGGATCGACCAAAGCAAAGCGAGGGTGAAGTCGCGCAGGGTCAGCACACCGGCGGCCAAGACGATGGCCACGATCGAGGGGATGAAGCTCCGCACGTTGATGAAGGTGGCGCCTGGGTCGATCGACCAGGCCAATGACGCAACCGGAAGGGCCACGATCCCGAGGATCGAGAACGACACCGGAAGCTGCATGAGCACCGTCCTCGGTGCCAGCATCAGGGCCCCAAGCATCGGGAACAGGGCCAGCAGACCGACCGAGGGTGGTAGGAGCAACTCACTGAACGCGCCGAAGACCCAGAGCACGCCGAGCACGACGGCCCCCTGGGAGGCAAGCGTTCCCAGGGGGCCCATGCGATGACCTTGCGGGTCGAAGTGCTTCCGGGGCGCAAGCTGATCGGTTGCGACCATCCGCACCACGATAGCGGTCCTAGACGACGACCCTTTCCCCTACTGGTTCGGCGGGCGGGTGGGGCAGGGGGTATTGCCCACCTGAGTCTGCGTCGAGGCCCGGCTCGGCCCTCGGTCCGTCGGGCAGGCCCCGCACCGGCTGGGGACGGTGTCCCTCGACCCGCAGTTCGGGCAGGATCCGATCGAGCCACGCCGGCATCCACCAGTTGCGGGCACCGAGCAGTTCCATCGTCGCCGGGACCAGCAGCATACGGACGAGCGTGGCATCCAGCAGTACGGCCAGGGCCAGACCCATGCCCATGAGTTTCACCTCGCGGAGGTCCTCGAGCATGAACGATCCGAACACCACAACCATGATGGCGGCCGCCGCCGTGATGACCCGGGCGGTGTTGGCCAGCCCGTCGGCCACCGAGGTCACGGCATCGCCGGTCCGGTCGTACTCCTCCCGGATCCGGGACAACATGAAGACCTCGTAGTCCATCGACAACCCGAACACGATGGCGAACATCATCATCGGGACGAACGGGTTGACCGGGCCGCCCTCGATGCCGAGGACCGATCCGCCCCATCCCCACTGGAACACGGCGACCACGGCACCGTACGAGGCGGCGATCGACAACACGTTCATGATGACGGCCTTCACCGGGACCAGGATCGAACGGAAGACCATGAGCAACAGCAGGAACGACAGCGTCAGGACCCCGCCGAAGAACAGCGGAGTCCGCTGGGCCAGGTAGTCGGTGATGTCGATGTTGGTGGCGACGAGGCCGGTGATGTTCACATCGATGTCGGTTGCGCCACCGGAATCGACCGCGGCCGGGATCGCCGTCTCCCGGAGGTCGCGGACCAGGTCGACGGTGGCGTCGTCCTGAGGTGAGGTGGTGGGGATGACGGTGAGCAGCCAGGCCTGCGGGTCGGTCGGATCGTCGGCCATGGCCGGGGCGACGGCGGCGACACCGTCGGCCGACGCCAGCGCGTCCTGTAGCGCCGTCACCGAATCGGCGGCGGCGGCCGGCGAGGCATCGGCGTCGGGGACGGCGGTAACGACGAGCGGTCCGTTGAATCCGGCGCCGAAACCCTCGGCCATCAGCTCGTAGGCCTGACGGGTGTGGCTCTCGGCCGGAAAGTTGCTCTCGTCGGTCCAACCCAGCTTCATGTCGAGCACCGGGGCGGCGAGTGTCAGCAGTACCGCGGTCGCCCCCAGCGCGGCCACGACGGGTCGCCGCTGAATGGCCCGGCTCCAGCGGTAGGCCCACGTCTCCCGGATCGGCTTGGCCCGACGGGGCGGAACCAGTCGCCGCAGGCCTCGGACCACGAGGCTCACCAGAAACGTCGACACCATGCCGGCTGCTCCGGTCAGCGCAACCGCCGTGAGGCCGATGCCCAGGCCGAGCAGAGCGACGGCGGCGAACCCGGCGGCGATCAGGCCCCGCCAGCGGGTGATCTGCACCCGTTCGCCGGCCCAGCCGAGCAGCCCCGGCAACAACGTGACGGAGCTGATCATCGTGGTGAGCACGGTGAGCGAAATGGCGATGCCCATGCCGCCGATCCAGCCGATGCCGACCAACAGCAGGCCGAGCATCGAGATGACCACCGTGAACCCGGCGAAGATCACCGCCCGCCCGGCCGACCCCATGGCCTCCGTCAGCGCATCCCGAGGGGCGAGTCCCCGGTGCAGCGCCTCCCGGTAGCGGGTGACGATGAACAGGGCGTAGTCGATGCCGACGCCGAGGCCGATCATCATGCCGAGAACCGTCGAGAAGTCGGGCACGTCGAGGACATGCCCGGCGATCGTGGCGAGCCCGATCCCCGCCCCGACACCGCCGACGGCGACCGCGATGGGTAGGCATCG
>JAOUGG010000530.1 GCA_029857855.1 Acidimicrobiia bacterium
GACGCCATCCTGCAGGTGCAGCCACATATCGACGCTCGCCACCCAGGCCGGTTCCGGGTCGGCCTCATCGGGCCCCGGGCGTCGATCCAGGCCACCCCTATGGGGTGTCGGGTCGAGCGCAACGGTCGGAGGCCCGGACCGCGGTACTCTGCGCCACAGCTTCTGACGGGTGTCGAGCAGCAGATTGGCGGCGATGCGGTTCGGTCGGCGATCGAGATCGTGGCGGTAGAGCACTTCGAAGAAGGTGGCCTGTACCTCGTCGGTCACGTCGTGATTGAGAATCCAGTCCCAGCCGCAGGCTGTTCGAGCCAATCGCGCCAGACCCGGCCTGAGTTGGATCAGCAGCGTGATGCCCGCTTCGGCCGAGCCGTTCTGCGCCAGCTTGACCAGAGTCGCCTGCATCGCGTCGGTGCGGGGGCCCGACACCGGATTCGTCAGCTCCTTGGCCGTCCAATCCGCCAGGTGCGGGTGGTGATCGATCCATCGGGTGAGCACCCGACCGCCCCCGGAGGTCTCCGCCCAACGCAGCCATCGATCGGCCAAACGGTGATCGAGCGGGTCGAGATCGAGCCACCATCCGATGGCCGTTGGCGTCGTCTGTCGGTCCGTGATCGTCATGGATGACAGTGAAGGTCACCCCGTTCCCGTGACGGTTCCCGGATCGTCGTCTGGCCGGAAGAAATCTCGGAATTCCGGGGCCGGACGTGCCGTGGGACCAAAACCGGGAATCAAAACAGGAACCGGCCGACGTCTTCCGCCGGCCGGTTCCGGTTGTTGGTCAGTGCACGATGATGTCGGCCCAGACCATGCGATGGTCCGAGGTCGGATAGCCGATTCCGTCCTGTAGGAACTGGCCGAAATCGAACACGCCGGTCAGACGGGACAGATCATCGTCGAGCGGGGGCCAGAACACGGCGGTGTCGGCCATCTGCATGCGCTTCGACGGCAGCACGTAGTCGACCCGGAGGTTTCCGGGGGCACCGTCGGCGAAGTCGGCGGTGTCGAGCGCCGGATCCCCACGATGATCGTCGTTGGCCCCGCCCTGGGCGGCCGCCTCGACGCCGCCGAGGCTGGTCGGCTTCGGGTCGGCGATCTTCGGATGCCTCAAGAGCTGATCGATCGCCGCGGCCACGGAGTCACCGTCGAGCGGATCGGCGTTCTGATCGCCGGCGATCACGAACCGGGCGTCGCCGGACAGGCCGCCGTGGTTGCCGTCGTCATCGTAGATGTAGTGGCTCCGGCCGGGGTGCACATAGTCGGCCCAGAACCGGATCTCATCGTGGTTCCGTTTGCCGTTGCGATCCTCGGGACCGTCGAACACCGGTGGTGTGGGGTGGCTGGTCAGGAAGTGGACCGTCGTCGTCCGCCGGCCCGGTCCCGGAATCTCGATCGGTACATCCCAGTGCGACTTCGAGGAGAGCCGGAGCACGTCGATCGCCTCGGCCGAGTAGTAGTCGGTCGGGATCAGGTTGCCGGGCATGTCCTTCCACAGGAAGCTCTGGAAGGTGCGGGCGCCGCCGTGATCGATCGGGTACATCGACAACACCACCATGCCGAACTGGCCGGGATAGAAGCCGAACCCGAAGGCGTCGTCCGGGCCCCCGACCGTGCCGCTGTTGTTGAGGTCGACGCCAGACGGAATGCCGGTGTTCGAGGGCGCATTGAACACGTAGGGGTAGTCGATCGGCTCGGCGCCGTTCTGTGAGACGCCGAGATAGTTCTCCTGGAAGCCGGCGAGGGCGGCACCGGCGGCGTCGTAGTCGAACTCGTTGATCAGGAGCACACCGGGTCGGGTCCGCTGGATGACTTCGGCCACGTTGGCCGCCTGCCAGCGACGGCGGGCCTCGACCGAGGTCGTGGGATCGGTGCCGTCGTAGGGGACCGACAGGTTGGCGGCCAGCTCACCCTCGAAGGTGCGATTGAGGGAGGCATTGAAGGTGGCGAACCGAACCGTCGACGGCGCGGCGCCACTGCCCGACCGACCGTTGGTGGCCGCCCCACTGGCCGGTGAGATCATGGCCAAGAGTAACACCGGAGCCATGATCAGGCCGACGATCCAGCGCAGTGCCGGAGTGGCTGATGGTTGCTGATGAGAGTTCATGGGATCTCGCCTCCTGCTGACGATTCGACAAATCCAGGCCGCACCCCGCCGTCCACAGTGTTGCCGATTCTGCGCCCAGGGGCCACCCGATCCCCGAATCGGCCCGATCCGCTACCCCGAAACGAGGGCCGCCCCGACCGCGGCAACATCCGGCAGGCGGCTGTGCTCGAAGTCGACGTGATCGTCGAACGGATCCAGTTGCACGACCTGCATCCCCGCGGCCAGCGCCCCGTCGACATCGGCGTACACGGTGTCGCCGACGTAGAGCGCCCGGTCGGGTTCGACGTCGAGCGCCTCGAGGGCCGGGGCGAAGATCGCCGGGTCGGGCTTCAGGATGCCGACGACGGCGCTGTCGACAATGGCGGCCACTGATGGCAGCGGCCCCGGTCCGACCTGGCAGACCCCGAAGTCCCGCATCTGCTCGGCCGCTGTGCCGTCGTTGTTGCTGACCACGGCCGCCGGCACCCCCGACTCCACCAACCTGGTGAACGCGGCCACGTTGTCGAGGTGCACCCAATTCCAGTCGGTCCTGATCGAGGGTCGCAGCTCCGCCATGCGGTGCTCGCCGACACCGAGCTTCGCACCGTACGCGTGATCGTAGGTGTACCAGTAATCCTCGGAATGGCCGCTGACCCCACGATCCCTGCGGGCGAGCGTGAGCGCATGGACCCCGGCGTGGTGAGCCCGCAGGAACGGCTCATCGTCGGCGTGCTGGATGCCCCACGTGCCCAGCTGATCACGTACCGGATCGAAGGTCGGATAGGCGAAGACGCCGCCGATGTCGAAGATCACGGCGGCTACACGGCGGGGATCGAACGTCGTCATGCAGACGGGTTTAGATCAGAACACCCCGTCGTGCAACCGGGGAGCGTGGTCCGTCGGCTCAGTGGCTCGTCGGCGGCTACTGAATGACGAATTCGATGCGGCGGTTCTGGGCCTTGCCCGCTTCGGAGGCGTTCGAGGCGATCGGGTCGTCCTCGCCGTAGCCGACCGGGGTCATTCGTGCTCCGTCGATCCCCTGGGACTCGAGGTAGGCCTCGACCTCCTCGGCTCGTGCCTGGCTGAGGCGGATGTTGTCGGCCGCGTCGCCGTCGGAGTCCGTGTGCCCGGCGATCTCGACCGTGACCTCGGGATCGGCTTTCAGATATTCGGCGGCCTCGTCGAGAACGGCCAGGCCCTCGTCGGTGATCGTGGCCGAACCGACCTCGAAGGTGACCGGGTCGAGGCTCAGCTCCTCATTGATCGTCACCGGTTCCACGGACTCTTCGCCGGTCTCGACGACGTCTTCGGTCGCCGGCGCTTCGGTCTCGGTG
>JAOUGG010000531.1 GCA_029857855.1 Acidimicrobiia bacterium
CCGGTAGGAGCCGTTGAACTGATTGAAGAACTCGCCTTCGGTCACCGGGTCGGGACCGTCGGGTCGGGCCAGTAGCTGCTCGATCTCCTCGGCGTCGACCTGACCCAGCAGCTCACCGGCCAGCCCCTCCGCCACCGCGTCGGCCAGTTCGGCCTGCGACGGCAGTTCCGCCGGGTCGGAGCCGAGCAGCGCAAGGATCGGCACGGTGATGCCCATCTCCCAGCGGAAGATCCGGTTGAGCTCATCGAGGGTGAACGACTCGACCTGATCGGTTGTCCGAGCGGCCCAGGCCTCGATGTTCTCGAGCGGCGCGCCGGTCAGGAAGTGGTCGGTGATCTCCTCGGCGTACTGGAAATCCTGCTTCGTGGGTTTGGCGGCCACCGTCTGGTCGACCGCCGACAGCGCCTGCCGGCGGGCCTGGTCGAGATGCCGTTCGCTGAACCCGTTGACCTCGACCGACCGCATGGCTCGTATCAGATCGGCCGGGCCCTGACGGTAGTCGTTGGCCGCGGCGTTCATACCCAGCAGGCGGCGGCTGCGGGCCACCGGGGCCACCCCGACGAACGGCCGGATGATGTCGACCGACGGGTCGGCCGCCTGCTCGTCGAGATATGCGGTGAGCATCGATGCGATCAGTTGGTCGGCCAGCAGCATGCGCTGCCCGCCGACCGTGGAGGGGTCCCATGTCGGCCACAGGTAGTCGAGCGAGATCGACGGCTCCGGTCCACCCTCGGCGGTCAGCACCTCGACGATCGGTTCGGTGATCGGCCCCGTCTCCACCGGGGTGCGCGGCGGCGACGAACCCCGGTCGGTCAAGCCGGCCAACTCCTGCTTGATGAGCCGTTCGATGGTGGCGGTGTCGATGTCGCCCACGGCGATGATGGCCATGTTGTCGGGCCGGTACCAGTCGTCGTAGAACGCCCGCAGCTCGGTGGCGTCGGTGGCCAGAATCTGCTCCGGCGACCCGATCGGCAGATGGTTCTCGTACCCGCTGTTCTGTGTGTAGTACTCGAAGAGCCGCTCGTTGATTTCGGCTCCGCCCGACTCGTTCCGCAGCCGGTGCTCCTCCCGGACCACCCCCCGCTCGGCCTCGACGTCGGACTGATTGATCGTGGCCGCCCCGGCCCACTGGGCCAGCACCCGCAGACCCAACTCCAGGTTGTCCTCGTCAACCGTCGGCATCGACATCTGATAGACGGTTTCGTCGAACGACGTGTAGGCGTTCAGATCCGGCCCGATCTCCACCCCCAGGCCGCGCAGCACGGCGTCGAGCTCGTTGACCGGGTAGTCCTCGGTGCCGTTGAACATCATGTGTTCGAGGAAGTGGGCGTTGCCGGAATCGGGCACCGGCTGTTGGGCCGAGCCGGCGTCGACCGCCAGCAGCAGCTCGACCTGACCGCCCGGGGCGCCGTTCTCCACGATGTAGTAGCGCAGGCCGTTGTCGAGCTGTCCGACGGTCATGTCGGCCGAGATCTCGATCGGCGTGGTGTCGGGCGGGGAGACACCGTCGATGTCGGGACCCGAGCCGAAGTCCATGCTCGTCGGCACGGACCCGGTCTCCTGACCCGAAACACCGCCGGAGTCCCCCCGAGCCGGACCGTCGAGTTCGCGGGCGCCGTCGTCGCCACCGCCCGGCGTGCAGGCCGCGGCCAGCAGCGACAGCACCACCACGACGATCGTGGCCACGACAAGCCGCCCGGCACCGATCCGGCTTCCAGTCCCACTCTCCAACACCACAACACCTCGCCCGTCGACGGCAACCGGATCGATCAGCCGACGACCTCGGGTGTTGTTCAGTCGGTCGGGTTCGACTCCAACTCGGCGGCGGCGGCACAACCACTATCGGTCAGATCACCGGCGAACGCTTGGGTTTGTCGCTCCCGGTGGCTGAAGTCCCAGAAGGTGGCACCGGCAATGGTCAGGTTACCCGAGTTGCCGGCCGTCCAGAATCCGGACTTGTCGACCTTCAGCGGGTAGTAGAGATCGTCCGAGGTGTCGCCGGTGCCGTGCCACCACAGCAGCCCGATGTTGGAGCTGCGGGCCACCTCCAGTGCCGCGTAGTAGCCCGTCTCGTTCCACTCAGGATTGCCGGCGGTTCCAGCGCTCGGGGGAAACGGCACGCCGGCTTCGCCGATCATGACCGCCAAGTCGCGGTCGGTGACGGCCTTGGAATAGTTGGCGTAGTCGGCCTCGGTCGCCTGCACCCCCGACAGCGAACCCCAGGCATGCCACCCCAAAATCGTGTTGCAGGCATTGCCCAACGGCTCGACGAACTCGCCCTCGGCGGCCAGGTGGATGCCCTGGCCGTAGAGCGGGAGGTCGAAGATCATGATGTTGTTCACGCCCTGATCGCGATATCGGTCGTAGTAGAACTGGTGCAGCTCGACCCAGGGCTCGGTGTCGTCGGTCGTGTAGGGCTCGTTGAAGAAGTTGAACCAGACGTAGGGGTTGTCGGCGTATTTTGGCACCACCTCGTCCCAGAACGCCCGGACCTGGACCTCGAGCGGACCGTTCAACTGAGGATCGTCCCCGGTGGCGTCGTGGCAGGCGAGAATGACGACGATGCCCGCCTCGGTGAGTTCCCGCACCGTCTCGTCGATCCCGTCGATGATCTGGCGCTGGCTCGGTTCGCCGCTTTCGTCGTAGCACGACAGGTTGGCCCGTACGGTGTTCCAACCCCAGGCTTTGACGGCGTCGACCTGGCCGTTCACCCCACCGTTGCCGCCGTCGAACACGTAGGGGTAGTCGGCGACCCGGATGGCCGCGTTGGTGCCGATCGGCACGAACAGGTTGCCGTAGGGATCGACGATTTCGTCGCCGACGACGAAGAACGGATCGAGCTCCGACAACTCCGGTGGTGGTGCCTGCGTCGTCGTGGTCGCCGCAATCCCGGC
This sequence comes from Acidimicrobiia bacterium, assembly GCA_029857855.1. Classification (GTDB taxonomy): domain Bacteria; phylum Actinomycetota; class Acidimicrobiia; order Acidimicrobiales; family SZUA-35; genus JAHELU01. The sequence continues at coordinate 2,895 of JAOUGG010000531.1, forward strand.
CCCCATCTCGGTGGCCGCCACCGTATCCGTTGCGGTCTCGCCGGAACCGCCGTCCCGACCGAGCAGGTACCAGAGGACCCCGATTGGGATTGCCGCCGCCAGGAGGCCGTAGAGGGCGAGTTGGACGATCGATGTGGTGTCCCAGAATGTGGCAAACCGATGCTTGACGCCATCTCCGACCGACCCGACCATATGTTCCGAGACTAGCTGTCCTTACTCGGTTCGGTTGGTCGTTCTTGGGAAACGATGAACATCGGCCCACCTGCGCCCGGCGATCGACTAGGTCGAATGGGCTAATCGTCTGATTCGATTGGCCGATAGGCCGTTCATGGCCAGGCGATGGCAACTATCACTTGGGGTCCTGGCAGGCCTGGTTCTCACCGTCGTGGCGTTGTGGGACAGCGCCACGGTGTCGGCCGTCGCCGATCGGGTCACGGTGCGCACCGAGACCGTCGATCGGATGGATCGATTGGACGGCGACGAGCCGGCCCCCTCCGACCTGGCGTTCAGCGACC
>JAOUGG010000532.1 GCA_029857855.1 Acidimicrobiia bacterium
GATCAGGTCGGGTTGGTGTTCGGCCGCCATGGCCAGGGCCGCCCGACCGTCGGCGGCCTCGACGACGTCGAATCCGTGGTGACGCAAGGCGGCCCGCAGCATCGATCGGAGGTTCTCCTCGTCGTCGACGATCAGCAGTAGCGGCTGGCTCATGGTGAGAGGCTCCGAGGATGGCGGTACCAGGCGGGGTCAAGCGTAGTTCGGTCGGTGACGGAGCCGCAGTGATCGACCCGTCGACCACAAGCCTCGCGGCCGAACCTGGGAGTTTACTGAGAGCCGACCGGGAGATCCCGCAGGACGTCGGGGCAGCGGTCACGGTGATCGCCATGGTCCTCACGATTCTGTAGACCCGGCGTCGTCCGACGTTGGCGCCTCGTGCGGACCGAATCGTTCCCGCCACCGGCGGGACGGGTGACGGGTCCCGTCGTGATCGATGATCAACGCGGCCACCGCCACCCCCGCGGTTTCCACCGCCCGGTCGACCAGTTCGAGCGCCTCGGCCGGCGGCAGGATCCCGGCCGGGGTGGCGACGACGTCGGCCACCATGGCGGAGGGGGCCACGATCGAAACCGAGGCCGACACCTCCGCCGGCTGCCCGGTGCGGGGATCGAGCACGTGGCCGATCCGCCGCCCGGCGACCCGAAACGCCCGGCGGGAGGCACCGCTGGTGGCGACGGCCTCATCGGTGATCTCGATGACCGCCACGGGTGGCTCGTTGTCGTAGGGACGTTGCGGGTTCTCGATACCGACCCGTGCCGTCCCCGACCCGCGGTGGCGCAGGTCGCCGCCGGCGTTGACCAGGAGGTTGTCGATGTCGTCGAAGCGCTCGGCGGTGCCGGCGATGGCCCGGTCGACGATCCAGCCCTTGGCCACGGCGTTGAGATTGAACCGCGAGCAGTCGCCCGTTCGTATGGGGTGACCGTCGACCATCTCGAACCGGGCTTCGGCGATTGACGACGCGCGCGACAGGAGTCGATCCGGGTCCGGCTCACGGCCTTCTCGCTCCGCCTCGGCCCAGACGGCCGAGAGTTCACCGGTCAGCGGATTGAACAAGCCTCCCGACCATCGTTGCCAGGCCAGGACGGGTCCCATCAGGGCGGCGAACTCCTCGCTCGTCTCGGTGCCGGGGAGAGCGCCCGATCGCCAGAGGCAGAGCTCGCTCGAATCGTCGAAGGCGCTGAACACGGCCTGCAAGCGATCGAGTTCGCCGAACAGCGCGTCGGCCACCATCTCGGCCCGATGGTCCGCCGCCGGGTCGTCCACCGCACCCTCACCGTGGCCGGTCACCTCGAACGAGAACTCGACGACGGTCCCCAGAACGGCCGGATTCTGGAACCGGTAGCGGTGCGCCGTCATGCCACCGAGGTTACGTGACGTTCGATCCCGCGCAACGGAGGCCGCCGCAGCGGTAGCATCGTCGGCTGTGGCCAACGTGGACTCCGAACTGATCGACGCCATCCACCGGGATCAGCTGGCCGACATCGACCACCCCGAGGCCAAGGCGGTGTGCCGGGCGATCGGTCTGCGGGTCGCCGACGAGGTGGCGAACGTGATCGCCGTCCTCGAAGCCGAAGGAATCGCCGCCGCAGTGGCGGGTGACCCGAGCGCATCCGTTCAACGCCACAGCGCAACCCTGCAGCTGGCCGATGCCGACCAGGCGATCGCCGCCGCACGAGCGCTCGCCGCTCTCGGCTACCGTCCGTGGGAGCAGATCGACGGGCCCGCCGAATCGGTACTGCGACACTTTCGCCACACCCTGACCATCGCCCGGGCCGACGACGTGACCATGGTGGTGGATCTCCGCTGGCCACCGACGAGAATCGGGGACCGGCTCCCGGCGGTCCTGATTCCCAATGAGAACGACTACCGCGCCGTCGCCTTCCCGAGATCGTTGTGGCCGCTGTATCTCCTCGTTCGCCCGCTCCGCCTCGTGATGGAGAAGCTCGGCCTGCGCCCGGCGTCCGGCCAGGCGCTCGGGCCCTTCCTCAGCACCCCGACCGATCTCATCGGGCCGCTGCTCGACCTGGCCGACGTCGACGCCGACGACACGTTGGTCGACCTCGGATGCGGTGACGCCCGGATCCTGCGCCACGCGGTCGCGGAGCGGGGCTGCCGCGGTATCGGGGTTGAGTCGGACCCGTTCCTCGTCACCGAGGCTCGCCGGCTTGTCACCCGGGAAGGTCTCGACAACCGGATCGTGATCATCGAGGGCGATGCCAATGCCGACAGGCTCCCGACCGACGCGATCGAGGGATCTGTGTTCTTTCTCTTCGTTCCCGCCTACTCGGTGCCACCGGTGGCCGCTCGAGTGCTGGCCCAGGCGCGGCCCGGAAGCCGCCTCATCATCCATGAGCAACACCCGCTACCCGAGTTGGCACCGGGCATCGAGATGGTGTCGGTACCCCTGCTGTCGGGTCAGGGCGTCACGGTCGCCCATCGGCTCGACGTGCCGGCCCCGGTCACGACGGCCGCCGATCGAGACCCATGATCACGTGGAGAGGCTCGTCGACCGGGTTCTCCGGTTCGAGGTTTCCCTCTCCCAGCATCGTGAAGCCGGCCCGGGTCAGGGCCATCCAGGACGCCACGTTGGCGGCCACCACCGGAACGATGAGCGAGCGGACCAACGGGTGGAGCGTCCAGGCCCGATCCACGTAGGCGGCGATCATCGCCCGGCCGACGCCGCGGCCCCGGTAGTCGGCCTCACCGATCAAGTAGTCGAGACTGCCGGCGTCGGGTGGCACGACCATGACCGCGGTCAGCTCCTCCACATAATCCGGGTAGTCCGACAGGGCGTAGGACTGGATTAGACCGATCGGACGGATCGGTGCTGTGCCGGACTCGGCCAAGAGGACGACATCCGTGGCCGTCGGTTCGGTACCGTCGACGGTCGAACCGAAGTCGCGCTCGAGGGCTTCTGCCGTGAACTCGTGCTGCCACCAGCGATGCACAACCGGCTCGGCCAGCCACCGGGCCAGCAGATCGAAGTCGGATCGAGCGAGGGGGCGAAACTCGAATCTCACCCGAGCCAATGTAGGCCCGGCCCGGCCGGCCGGTGGCCGATTTCGGCAACTGCGGCCGGCTCCTTCTCCGCACCGACTCAACCGCCAACCTGGCCGATGAACGTATGGGATCAGGCGCGGGTTCAGCCTACGGGATCGATGTATGGGATCGATGTATGGGATCAATGTGTGAGATGAGTGTGTGACATGGACGGCGGGCGGACATCGAGGTCATGAACGGGTGAGCACCACCTACACGGCGTGGAACGGTGAGGAACGGTCGTGGCCCCCGCCCGAGAACTGGTATCGGGCAGCCGACGGCCGATGGTGGCACGGACATCGGCCCGGATGTGGTCAAGGCCCCGACCATGCCGACCGGCCGCAAGGCGCTGGTGACGGCGGCGTTGA
>JAOUGG010000533.1 GCA_029857855.1 Acidimicrobiia bacterium
TCTCATCGAGCTCGCGGATCACGTAGGCGCGGAGTTGATCCTCGGCCAGGTTCGGGTCGAAGAGCCTGCTGCCAAGGCGTTCGAACAGCGCGGCTTGAGCCCGCGACCGGAGGTTCGACAACGGGTCGACGAGCCGGGGAGAGGTGTCTTCCAAAGACTGAAAAGACGGGATGAGGGTGACGTCGTCGCTCTTGGGGGGCGGCGGCGCACCGTTCAGCAGTTCTGAGATGTTCATTTATCGGTCCCTTCGAAAGCCTCGCAACAGGGAGCGAGACCGGTCGTCATCTTGGTTCGGCGCGAAGTAGAGGGCGATCTCTTCGAATTTGCGGGCCATGTTGCCGGTTTCCTTCAGGATGGCCGGCGATCCCTCGTTGGTGGAGACCGGTATCAGCCGGCTACTGGGGATCTGGAACTTGGCCTCCATGCCGATCGAGCTTTCGACATCGCTGGCGGAGAGGCCGACCTTGGCGTTCGCTCGGTTGAGGACAAGACTTCGGCGCTGAGACGTGAAACCGATTCGATCGAGCGCCTCGACCTGGCGTCGGACGGCGAGAATCGACGGTACGTCGGTGGTGGTCACGAAAAGCAGGTCGGTGGCCAACTGCATGGCAACCAGAGCAGCGGAGTCGATGCCCGCCGCGGTGTCGATGACCACGAACGGGAACTCCTCGGCCAGGGCCGAAACGGTCGTTTTGAGATCGTCGACATCGACGTTGTCGGCTGCGGCCAGGTCGTCAGGCGGAGGAAGCATCAAGAGGCCGGATGGGTGGCTGGTCAGAAAGACCTTCAATCCACTCCGCTCGTGGCTGGTGGCCTGGATGGCCTCAGTCAACGAGTGTTCGGGCTTGAGGCCCAGGGCGCTGGCACAGTCACCGAACTGGAGATCGAGATCGACCAGCAACACCTGCTTGGGTACCTGGCTGGCGAGGCCGATGGCGAGGTTTGTCGCCAGGGTGGTTTTGCCGGTTCCACCCTTGGGGCTGATGACGGTGATGACCCGCCGCCGTAGCGACACCCGTTCCCCGTCAGCTCGATCATGACGTTCCTGGGCGAGCTGCAGAACGGGGTCGAGCTTCGCTTGAAGCTTGCTTTCGTCCAAGCCGGTCGGGAGAACCTCCCGGGCCCCGAGCCGGAGCAGGTCCATCGAAACCTGAACCTCGGGATTGTTGATCAGCACGGCGGTTGTCGTGGATCGAAACTGACGGTCGACGTCGGCGACGACGTACCGTACGACCTCGAGCGGCAGGTCGGGGCCGATGATCAGCAGCTCTGGATCTGCTGCGCAGGCGTCCATCGACACCTCGGCGGAGTCGCGCCACTGCTGCGACCAGACCCGCCGTACGGCGACCTTCCTGCCGAAGATGGTGACCACCTTCTGCTCGAGGTCGACGTCTCCCGATAGAACCGTGATGCCGCTCATGGCGTTCCGGCCTCCCCACCTTCGTCTACGGCGGCGTCATTGGCTGTGGCTTCGTCCTCAGTCGGCTCGACCGCCGGCTCGATGGTTACCTCGTCGTCCTCATTGTCGTTCTCGTCATAGACGTTGCCTCGGGTCTTGATCGAATCCTCGATCTCCGGGACGTCTTCCCGCTCGACGGCCAGCCACAGGGTGCCGAACTCGGCGGTGAACACAACGCGCTCGGCGTCGTAGGGCGGTACGGCGAGCGTCACGAGCAGCGATCCGTCCGGAGCGGTGTTGAGCCGTGACGAACCATCCTCGCCATTGCCCAGGCTGGAGTTCTCCTGCTGTTGTACCGCTGTTACCAGCACCTTGCGGAGGATGATGTCGGTCGTGTTCGGAGTGGCCCCTTCGACGCTGTCGGCCACTGCGGCGGGCAGCGCAACTTCCTGGCCGTCGATCTCCACCACCGTGGCGCTCAACTGGAACGGTTCAAACGAGGCGATCACGGCCACGGTCTGGCCAGGCTCGAGAAGCCCGCCGACGGCACGCTCGGGGTCGAGGGCGACGGTTATCTCCACCATGTCGTCGGGAATCTGGACGCCGACGGCGCGGTCGGCGAATTCATCCAACCCGACGAATCGGCTCTCGAGCAGTTGTTCGCCAGGCTGAAGATCGACGGCGGCGACCCGGCCCCGGAGGGCAGCCAGGTTGTCGACGGCGTCATCCGGCCGAACCTTCGCCGGGACTTCCTCCACGATGACCGAATCCTCGAGGTCGTCGCCTGCGGTGCCTCCCGGAATCAGGTCGGTGACAACGTAGACCTCTACCAACTCTTCGCCTTCGAGGGCGCGATCCTCCGCACCAGAGACGAACGCCACCAGGGCGACGGTGCCGACAAGGGCCAGGACAACAGCGGCCAACAGGCCGATAACTCGTTTACTCATGCTCTCCAACTCGTACTTCGTGCATGGGGGGTGGTTGAACCGATTCCTACGGATCGCAGGCGGTGAACTGGCCGGGATCAACCCCGCAGATGGTTATGACCTTGTTGCCGCCGGACCCGCCCCCGCCTCCACAGCAGGTGCCCGTGATGAGACCGGGCTTGACCGAGAGCTCGAAGAATCGAGCGGCTTCGGGCCCGTTGACCTTGTAGTCGATCAGCCTGACCCGAACGACGCCCATCAGGTGCAGCAGTGCGTTTCCACCCGGATTCTCGACGAAGTTGAACACCGGAAGCGTGAAGTAGATTCCGCTGCTCTTGAGGCCGTTGAGTTCAGAGTTGATTCCGGACAGGGCACCGGTATCGCCCTCGTAGCAATGCGGCTCTCCAGTGCAGCTGCTGACGCCGTGGTTGCCGAAGGTGACCGGGTCGGGGTAGCCGTTTTCGATCCAGTCCTTCGTGTCGGCGTTGGAGTTCGCCCCGCCGTCGAAGTCGACCGTGCCCCAGTTGCCCGGGATGCTCGAGCCTCCGCAGTCGTCGGGCTGATCCTTGCTGTAGTTGACCACGATGACCGTTTCGGTGGTCGGAGGATTGTCGACGATGTTCTGAAGAGCGGACGATCCGTCGATGCACAGCCCGATCGGGCGGAGGCCGGTGACCGACGCCGGTGGACCCCACACGGCCGTCGATGTCGAGCTGACGGAGTAGTCTCCGGAACCGATAACGGCAGCGAACCAGGTGTTGACGTTGTGGGTGGCGGTGACGGTCACCCGACCCTGCTGGCCACCCGAGTAGGTAAATGGTGTGCAGGTTACCGGAACGTCGACGTTCGCCTCGTTTGACACCACAAAGCTCTGAGCGGTGCCATTGGTGCAACCGTTCTGCGGGTTTGTGATATCGGCAAAGTCCTGAGCGGCTGCGAGGGCACCGGCGTCGGTGGCCGGTATCAGCGACCGGCGGATTCGGTATCCGTTGCCGATGTCGACGGTAAGCGCCGCGGCACCCATGATCACGATCATGCTCGCTGCGACCATTACCATGGCGGCGCCACCATCGCCGGCTAG
>JAOUGG010000534.1 GCA_029857855.1 Acidimicrobiia bacterium
GTAGAGGGCGTACTCGTAATTGCCGACGGTGGCGATGAAGCTGACGACGAGGCGGCGCAGGCGGCGGACCTCCACGTCCTCGGTGCGGAAGTCGGTGTGCTTCCAGGAGATCCCGAAGTCCTCCTCGTGGATGCAGATGGCCTGCGGAATCCGGTGGATGTCGCCCTGGGCGTCGCACACGTGGGCGTCCAGGTAGTGGATTTCGCCGAGGCAGTCGCACCCGAGGGTCAGCGAATTGGCCAGCATGCCGAGGCCGTATTCGCCGACGTCGAACGCGTTCTTGCGGGCCTGGGTGATCGACGGGTCGCCGTAGGGCACCGTCATTTCGGCCAGCGAGGCCCGGTAGAGCACTGGGCGGACGTCGTCGCCTTCGGTGTAGGTGACGGTGTTGATGACCAGACCTTCCCGGCTGTGCCAGCCGACCCGCAGATCCCACTTCTGCCATGTCAGTCGGTCGCCTTCGACCGTGAAGCTGGGTCCCTCGGGTTGGGTGATGTCGAGCGGTTTGACGTCGGTGCGCTCCTCCCCCACTTCGCCGCCGAAGTTGCGGGACCACTCGAAGGATTCCGGCGGGACCGGGAACACCTTGTGATCCTCGACGCGGGCCACCTTTCCCTCGGCCAGGTCGACCAGCACGATGAGACCGTCGATCGGGCGTGCGTACTGATTGTCGCCCGGCCTGTCGCGGACCCAGACCAGACCACGAACGATCCGGTTGTTCGACTCGAGCTCGTCACCGTAGTTCCCGGCCGACCAGGGATCGACGGTCACGAGGTCCATGTCGGTGATGCCCCGCTTGGCCATCGCCGCCTGGAAGTCGGGATCATTTCGGACGGCATCCTCGGCCTCGAAGAACTCGTCCATGATCACCGACGGCTGCACGCCTTCGAGGCGGTCCCAGGCTGTCACCTGACCCGATGAGAGCGATACCGTCACCTCACATGTGGAGCCGTCGGCGTTGTCGAGCAGCACGATGTCGACCGCCCGGTCGAAGTCGGCGCCCGGCGTGTGGTTGATCACCACATCCTTGGGTGGCGGACTGAGGTTGACGCTGCCGAAGCGCATTCTGGGTCCGAACCGGTCGTCGACTTTGACGATGCCGACGGCAGCCGACGATTCCTCCTCGCTGAGGCGGTCGAGTGGGTGGGAAATTGCGGTGCGATCGATGACGGTCATGGCGTGCTCCTGAATCGGTTTGTCGACGGTCGGACGTTCGTGGTCGCATCCGGCTCCTTGTGGCCCACCCGCTGGTGACCACCGCTGACGCCCTCACGCTACGCGAGGTCCACACGGTGGTCAAACGGGGTCTGACCGGTGTGTGCGACGTCTCCGCCTCCTGACGCTGGGAAGGGTCGTTCGCCTCTATGGCGATCCGGCCGGCCCAACGTAACGTTTCCGCGACGCGGGTTTGGCGTGGGCATGAGCTAGAGGTGGCTAAAGCAATGATTACTCGTCGTCAATTCATCAAGGCGTCGGCCGCAACCGGCGCGGCCGTGTACTTCAATCTCCTGGGTGCCCTGGACCCGGCCGGCGCCGTCCCAGCTGCAGTCGGCCTGGCGGACCCGGCGCTGCAACCCAAATTCGCCTACCCGGCGGTCAACGCCCTCGACCCTGGGTTCGTCCTGCGGTCGCCGAACAACAAATACAAGGTCGCAGCCCGGCAGACGGTGCAACAGACCGGCTTGATCGATCCGATCACCGGGGTGCCACTGCCGACGACGGTCTGGGGTTATGGCCTGAACGGACCGGGCGGAACGTGGCCGGGGGCGACCTTCGAGGCCAGACGTGACGTACCGGTCGAGGTCACGTGGCAGAACAAGCTTCCCGACGGACACCTCGTCCCCGTCGACACCAGTCTGCACTGGGCCTATTCGCTACACGGCTACGAGGGATATTCGATCGAGACCGACGGTCCGCCCATCGTCACCCATCTCCACGGCGGCCACAGCGACTCGCCGTTCGACGGCAACCCGGAATACTTCTTCTCGCCGGGCTACACGGTTCGGGGACCACGCTGGGTGAGCAAGAAGTACACGTACCACAACGATCAGCCGGCAGGTACGTTGTGGTATCACGACCACGCGCTCGGCATCACCCGGCTCAACGTCTACGCCGGAATGGCCGGCTTCTACATCCTCCGAGATGACGACGACACCGGCCTACCGGACAATCCACTCGACCTTCCCGCCTTCCCCTACGAGGTCCCACTGGCCATCCAGGATCGGATGTTCACCGACACCGGTGCCCTGTTCTACCCGGCCTTCCCCGGCGATCCGTTGTACGACGATTTCATCACCGGTGAGGGCGCCGTGCTTCCTCCCGATCTGTTTCCGGGCGGAGGGCCGACGGCTCTGGCGGAGTTCTTCGGCGATCACATGCTGGTCAACGGGACGATCTGGCCGACGATGGCCGTCGAACCCCGCAACTACCGGCTGCGCCTCTTGAACGGGTGCGACAGCCGGTTCCTCGCCGTCCAGTTCTTCGAGGTACCGGCCGGCGCCGTTGACTTCTCGAACGTGGTCAGCGGTCCGCTCCCGTTCACCGTGATCGGCGGCGACCAGGGTCTGGCCTCCAGTCCGACGACGATCGAGACCTTGCTCGTCGAGACCGGCTCGCGTTACGACGTGATCGTCGACTTCAAGTCGGTCACCCCGGGGAACCGTGTGATCATGAAGAATATCGGCGGCGACGAACCGTTCGGGGGCGAAATACCCGGACCGCAGGAGTTCGGTGAGACCGACCGCATCATTGCCTTCGACGTCACACTCCCGCGTGACCTCGGCGTGCCCGACCGTACCCCAACCGGTATCGCGTTCGGGCCCGCCGTGCCGACACCGACTCGGCTCCGTAAGGTGGCGCTGTTCGAGGGTAAGGACGAGTTCGGTCGGCTGCAGCCGCTGCTCGGTACAGCCGAACCGGCCACCGACTTTGCGGGGAACCCGATCAACTGGCCGAGCGAGACCGTCTATCAGGCCGCCGGTCTCGTCGGCCAGATGGAGGGCTCGATCGGCTGGCACAGCCCGACGACCGAGAACCCGGCACTCGGCAGCACTGAAGAGTGGGAGATCTGGAACGTCACCGGCGATGCCCATCCGGTTCACCTTCACCTCGTGCACTTCGAGATCCTCGGTCGACAGGCGATCCTGTGGGACTCGGCCACGACCGGCGACGATCGGGTTCTCGATCCCACCGGCGTCACGGCCCCGCTCCCCGCCGGCGACGGCACCTACCTGGTCGTCCAGCCCGTCGTGCAACACAACGGACTGCTCGGCCAAGGCTTCCGCTTGGTGTCACCGACAACCGGTCTGGTGGTGCCACGACCATTGGAGTACGTCGAGAACGCACCGAAGGACATCGTGACCGCCCTACCGGGTCAGATCACGAGGATCAGGACGACGTTCGAC
>JAOUGG010000535.1 GCA_029857855.1 Acidimicrobiia bacterium
GGGCGGATGTGGTCGAGGTCGATCTCGTCGATCCTGTCGGCTGCGGCGGCTCCGACGTCGGCCGGCGCCAGGACCAGGAGTGGGTGGCCTTCGAACACGAGATCTCCGACCGCCACCGTGATCGCCGTCACCACACCGGAGGTCGGAGCGGCAATGACGTGCTCCATCTTCATCGCCTCCATCACCAGCAGTTGGGCGCCCGCCGCCACCTCGGCGCCGGGGCTCACATCGACCGCCACGATCGTGCCCTGCATCGGGGCGGCCACGGCGTTCTCATGCGTGGTGGAGTCTTTGACGACGGGGGCCTCGTGATTCGAGGGGCTGGACCCGGCGGCCGGCTCGAACCGCGCAGCCTCCGCCACGAGTTGTTCGGCGTTGGCGGTGAGATAGCGGGTCGACACGTCGCCACGGAAGACCTCCGGGCTGGCGAGGAGCGCCTGGAGGAACGCCTTGTTGGTGGCCACGCCGGCGATATCGAACTCGGCCAGGGCCCGGGCGGCCCGCGTGTGCACAGGAATGTCGTCCTTGGCCACGTGCACGATCACCTTGGCCAGCAGCGAGTCGTAGGCCGGGGAGATGGTGTAGCCGGTGTAGCCGTGGGTGTCGGTGCGGACGCCACGGCCGGAGGGAATGGCGAATCGGGTGAGGGTGCCGCCGGTGGGTTTGGCGGTGCCGTCGGGTTGCATCGTTTCGGCGTTGACCCGCAGCTGGAGGGCGTACCCCCGGGGCCGCGGCGACTGGTGGAGACGCTCGGTGGTCAGGGAGTGGCCCAGGGCGAGGCCGAGCTGGGTGCGGACGAGGTCGACGCCGGTGATCTCCTCGGTGACGGTGTGCTCGACCTGGATACGGGTGTTGGCCTCGATGAAGTAGTGGGCGCCGGTCCCCCGGTCGACGAGGAACTCGAAGGTGCCGAGACTCCGGTAGGACACCTCCTCGGCCAGCGCGACTGCGTCGGCGATGATCCTGTTGCGGAGGTTCGAGTCGAGGCGCAGGGCGGGGGCCAGTTCGACGAGCTTCTGGTTCTGGCGTTGCAGCGTGCACTCACGCTCCCACAGGTGGACGACGCGTCCGGTGCCGTCTCCGATGATCTGCACCTCGATATGGCGGGCGTCGGCCACGAGTTGTTCGGCGTAGACGTCGCCCCGACCGAACGACGCTGCCGCCTCCGAGGAGCACCGCTCGAAGGCTGCGGTCGCGTCGGCCGGGTCGGTGACCGATCGCATGCCCCGCCCTCCCCCACCGGCGACGGCCTTGAGCATGACGGCACCGTGTTCGGTTACGAAGGCGGCGGCGGCGTCGGCGTCGGGGAGGATGCCGCTGCCGGCGAGAACGGGGACACCCAGGCGGCCGGCCAGCGCCCGGGCTTCGGCCTTGTCGCCGAAGCGGGCGATGGTGTCGGGGGTGGGTCCGACGAAGGTCAGACCCGCCGCTTCGACCGCGGCGGCGAATGCGGCGTTCTCGGCCAGAAACCCGTAGCCCGGGTGGACGAGGGTGCAGTCGTGTTCCACGGCGACGGTCACGAGCTGATCGATGTCGAGGTAGGCCGCCGGACCTCTGCCGTCGAGTTCCACGAACGTTCCGCCGAGCCCGGTGTGCCGGCATGCGCTGTCGTCGGCCGGCGCCACGGCCACCGCCGGCAGCCCACGCTCGGCTGCGGCCCGAAGGATCCGGCAGGCGATCTCGGCCCGGTTGGCCACCAGGAGTTTGGGTGGGCGGCCGGGTTCCTCGGGCGGATTCGACATGGCCACGAGTGTGTCACCGGGCCGATGTCGAGTTCGAATCAGATCGTTTCAGCCGCCGTTGCCGCGACAGATCTCGACGCCGCCGCGCTGGTTGCCTACAGTGGGGCCGACGGCGGGACGATCCGACAAAGGAGTGGCGGAATGAAGGTGTTGACGACCCTGATCGCGTTGTTCATGGTGGCGGTGCTCGCCGGCCCGGCGGCAGCGGAGGCCACATTCACCCCCGTGGACGACAACACGTACGGCTCCGTCGAGCCTGTGCCCAACCCGGCAATCATCGACACGACCCCGATTCGCGACCTGAGCCTGACCACCCGGGAGGCGCTCGCCGACCGGATCCTCGCCTGCGGAGTCGTCGACGACGTGATCACCGCACTGACCGAGACCGGTGCCATCTCCACCATCACCGCCTCCAACTCGATCTTCGACGTGTCGGCCGGCGGGTTCGCTGGCTCGACCAGCCCGGCCATCGTCTACACCATGACCGACAGCGGCCCCGGGGCCGCCAGCCACGACGACATCGAGATCCTGACCGACAGCCTGGGCTACGTGTTCTCCCAGGGCAGTGCCTTTCTGCTCGACGCCGACAACCCGGGGAGCTTCGGTTTCCCGGCCAACTACGCGGTGATGGAGTTCGCCTCCGAGCCGACCATCGAGCAGTCGGCCGCCCTGTTCGAGACGGTCGGCGCCATCGATCCCGAGCTGTTCGAGACGTTCACCAGCGGTTACACCCAGTACGGCGCCTCCTATCTCACCCTGCAATCGGACGTACCCGACCAGCAGTTCATCGACGGCTACGTCGCCGCGGCCGAGGAGTTCGGCGTGGAATACCAGCCGGTGGTCGGCGGTGTGCCGTCGCTGTTCAGAGGCGGCGCCGACTTCCCGTTCAACGACTGGTCGACCGACACCGAGGGCGAGGGCTACCTGTCCCGCATTCCGGCGGCCAGCCACGACGAGCTGGCCGAGATCCGTGACGGGCAGCTGGCCATGATCGAGCACGCGCTGCGCATCACCCAGCGGGGCAAGGGCGTGGGCGTCGGGGCCTCCGAGCGGGGCCTGGCCCGGGCGCTCGGCAACCTGCCCTGCCGGTAGCTTCGGCGGCGTTCGGGCCGTCAGGACGCGAGTCTGGTCACGGAGACGATGTCACACGAGTAGCCGGCGTCGTGGTCCAGGATCGTGAAGATCTCACCCGGTGCGGTCTCACCCGACCGCACCGCCTGGATGTAGGTCGCCCCTGATCCTCGTCGGATCCCGTCCGGATCGACGAACACCACGTCGACGGCGAAATCGCTCGTCTCGGAGGAATCGTTGGTCACCGACAGCGAGGCCTCGATCGACCCGAGGGCGTCGGGATCGGCGCCGATCTCGCAGGCGCTGGCCTGGGCCAGGTCGGCGACGCCGGATCCAGCCGCGAATCGGTCGACGGCGAGCACCTCGCACACGGTGCCCTGCTCGTCGAACGTGAACTGATCCTCGATCGCCCGCTCGCCCGGGCGGAGGTAGTTGAGGAACATCGGCTCGTCGGCAAGGCGGTTTCCGGCGTTGTCGAAGAAGCCGACGGTTATGACGTAGGAAGAGGTGTCCGACGAGCTGTTGACCACCTCGAGCACGATGGTCTGGGGGTCGGTTCGCTCACACGACACCACATCGTCGAGC
>JAOUGG010000536.1 GCA_029857855.1 Acidimicrobiia bacterium
CTACCCCCCGCCGGAAGTCGACACGGCCCTCGACGTTCTCGACGGCGTGCGTTATTCTCCGGCCAAACCCAGGCGGCGTCCTCGACGGTCGACGTCGAAGTCGGCTCGAATGACTCCAATTTCATCGCGTCCGCGCCGAAGCAGTGGTTTCCCTCGATGACCGCAGTGTCTTCCAGCTCGGCAATCACGGCTCCGCTCCATGCGCCCTGCATAGGGAGTATCCGTTGTCGCGCCGGTCGGCGACACGAACCGCGGCCACAACGCGATGAGCGACTCGCCGACCGAGCGGATCGGAAAGGACCCTCTCCGCGCTGGTCTGAGCAACCGCCGGAGCCAGCGCGTAAGCCTCGACCGTCTTCATCAACATCGATCATACGCACCTCCTCCAAACTGCTGCCCGCTCCGTAGGGCATTGGTCGCGCGCTCGGGATCACCGGCGGCGACCGCTCGAGAACGACGCACCCCGATCACTGCGGGATCCGGTTGGTAGCCCAAGTGGTAGCCATCAGCCCCACCATCGGCCAGCGCTGACCAGCGCCAGTCAGCACCCAGACCCCACTCCCCCAAAACAAGCGATCTCGAGCGATTGGATGGTGCTGTCCGAGCACTCAACACGGGTGATCTAGAGCCATTCGTCGGTCTCATGGCCAACGACATGGTGTGGACCGGCCAGCCGCGGGCTGTCGCGGCCTAGATGAGGCATTGCCCACAGTTCTCGGTCTGCGCTAGCCGGTGGCCAACGCCGACTTCATGAAGGGTTTACGGCCACCGGGGTTCGGCCACCACCTGGACGGCTCGAGCGGCCGCCGAACAGGAGCCAAACACCGACACTGGCCCATATCAAGCTCATCGGGACAACGACGGCGTTTGGCACGTAGGGCGTGACACCGATCAGCGTCAGCACGGCGATCGGTACGACGCCAACCAGCAAAGCGGAACTTGCTCGAGGAAGGACTCCTTGTCGAAGAGCGATCACTCCATACAAGGTCGTCGCCGCCAGGAGCCCCAGGACCGCGACGATCTCGACTGCGAAGCCAAGACCCCAAAGAGTCTGACCGGCATCGCCTGGCACCGATATTCCCCAATACGAGACTGCATCGCCGACGCAGGCCAGAGTCAGAGCCGTCCAAAGAACCCGCCAGATCCAGGATTCCCACCTGGACGACGTCGCTCCAGCATGGGCCGTGTGGGCCCAGTAGACGATCGGCATCATGAGCAGATACACGAGGAAGAACACCTTGCCGTAGACCTCGTATGCGAACGACTCGGCAAGCACCGTGCCATCCTCGGCCACAACCCGACCGCTACCTAATGTCAACGCGCCCCACGATTCAAGGGTGGGACCAACGACTCTGGTCAACAAGCTGAGATCAGCCCAGACAACACCCGGCTCGTAAGCCCAGACCGCAGCCATGAACGGGGTGATTGCCAACCCGATCACACCGCCCGCGACTGAGGACCACGCTGCGAGACGCGGAGAACGGGCCATGGAGCGGATCGTAACACGAACGCGAGTCGTGACCCCCGGATGAAGGGGTCACGATCGCTCACGTGGCACTGACTCCTCTGGGGTCAGGCAAGCCGCGTGCGGTGGCGAGCGAGGAACCGGAGGCCTCCCAGGACGAGTCCGACCGCCCCGGTTATGACAGCCGCCATCCAGCTCAGGATCCAGGTGGCCCAGGCGGCGGAATCCTGCCAGCACGGGTTGGCCTCGGTGCAGTGATCGGGTGTCACTGCGGGCCACATCATCAACACGAGGAATCCGATCGCGCCGAGCGCGGTTGCCGCCATCAACCAGACGTACCAGCGAGCGGCGAGGAAGGACTGCCGACGGGCGAGCGGGATCGTCGCCTCGGCCCTGCGTTGCGAGATGACGAGGTTGCCGGTCCAGAACCCTCCGAGGATCACCACGATCGTCGGGAGAATCGCGACCGGTTCGGCCAGCGCCAGCAGTACGGCCCCAGCGATCACCACCCACGACCCGACAAGGGGGCGCGACCGCATCACGGCCAGACCAGCGAGAAGCACCACGCCGGCTACGAGCCAGCCGACCGCGACGGCCCACCCCCCGGACTCTGTCTCGCCGAAGCCAAGTCCGAGCAGGGCCAGTACGGCCACGGTGACGCCGATCACCATCGTCGTCGGGGCCCACCACTGGACCCTCTGGGTTGTTGTCATGTCATGACTCCTTTGCCGGGCTCCCCTCGATTCGAGGAGCGTGCGATATCGCCACCGCACGTCGGCTGGGATGCCACGAAGAAAGCGTCCAAGAACAGATCTGCTGGCTGTCTGCTCGTCGGGATCGTGCAGGTGCTCCCAAAGGTCGGACTCGAGTTCGAGCCGTCGCCGCTCCCGATCGTCCGCCGGCAAGCCCCGGGTGTAGAGCTGCGCCCACCAGCGCACCACCCGGACCGCCGTGACTTCGACGCCGGTCATGGTGCACGCAGCCCGGGATTGAATCTCGCCAGTTCGCCGACTTCAACTTCGGTGTTGGCCAGCACAACCCGCCCTTTGGCCGTGATCGAGTACAACCGCCGGCGAGGTCGACCCTCTTCGACGGCGGTATCGGGGTCTTCCCAGACCGACTCCAACAACCCGGCCTTCTCCATGCGGGTCAACGCTTTGTAGAGGGTGCCGTGTGCCGTCAGCTTCTGCTGTTCTCCATCGTTCCGCAACTGTTTGGCCAGCTGAAAGCCGTGGAACTGCTCAACGCCCGCTTTGGACAGGCCAACCGCGGTTGCCAGGATCAACGCTTCGAGCGGGAGGATTGCTCCCGGTTTTCTCCGCATACCATATTATTAGGAAGATATAGTCCGTTTGTCAACCCCCATCGATCCCACCCCGTTTGCCGTTACGATGAGCCGACGGGGGTTACATGGGTGTCCCTGCATCAAGGCAGACAAAGAACATGTTCGGTACGGTCCCAGATCCGCCTGAAAATCCGATTCCTCGTGCCGAAACCCTGGTGGAGGCGGTCAACCCGCAGGACTCAGCCTGGCTCAATTGGCTGATCGCGTTTGTGATACTGGCGGTCGGGATCTTCATCGCCGTAACCGCCAAGCGGGCGATCGCTCGCCTGTTCCGAAGGTCCCAGGCCGACTCCGCTCACGTCGAGATTCTCGTGGCCCGAGTGGTTCAGCTGATCATCATCATGATCTCACTGATCTATGCTCTGGGAGCGATTGGGGTGCGTATCAGCCCGCTACTCGGGGCTTTGGGCATCGGCGGCATCGCCTTGGCATTGGCGGTGCAACCGGCCCTGTTGAACCTGTTCTCCGGGTTGTTGATCCACGTTCACCGACCGCTCAAGATCGGTGAGGAGGTCAAGTCCGGAGATATCCGTGGCACCGTGATCGACGTCACCTCTCGTGCAGTGGTCATAGAAACGTTTGCCG
>JAOUGG010000537.1 GCA_029857855.1 Acidimicrobiia bacterium
GGGCGATCGAATAGTGATCGTCGACGATCAGCACCCCGGCCGGGCGGCCCGCCGGATCGTCGTCGCCTGGGGCCCCATCCTCGGAGGCGGTTGGTTCGGTCATCGTCGACGGACCTCGACCATCGTCCCGGACGAGTTCGGCCCGGCCCCGGTCCACAGCTCGGCCTCCAACTCGGCCGCCAGGTCGGCCATGGCCCGGCGCCCGAACCCGGGGACGGCGTCATCGGAACCCCGGCCGTCGTCGACCACCCGAAGGGCGCAGCGGGGATCGGGCCACAGCTCCACCACCACCCGCTCGGGCCGGCCGTGGCGCAGGGCGTTGATCACGGCCTCCCGGGCGATGGCCCCCAGCACGGCGGCTTCCTGCTGGTCGAAGTGCTGACCGGGGGGCCATCGGACCTCGGCTCCGACCCCGGCTCTGGCCGCCAGCGTCTCCACCTCGGTCCGCAGGGCGGTCAAGGGGGCGGCTCCCGTCGACCGCGAGTCGAGCGAAAGGGGCGGGGCCGACAGCAGGTCGAGCAGATGGCGGGACTCGACATGGGCCCGCTCCACCGCCGCCGCCACGTCGCCGGCCAGCTCGGGATGAGCTCGTCCGGCTGCCACCGAGGAGGCCCACGCCCGGAGGAAGCTCAGCTCCTGGACCAGGCCGTCGTGGAGGGTCCGGGCCAAACGTTGGCGTTCGTGTTGGGCCAGCACCACCGCCTCGGCCGCCCAATACGAACGGATCTCGATCACGGCTGCCGCCAGCAGCACAAGGTAGTCGGCGAAGCGGAGGGCATCGCCGACCCGAACCGTGTCGCTGTACAGGGTGGGCCGCAGCCAGAACTCGATACGGGCAACGGTCCCCAATCCGGTGGCCAGCCCGATCCACACGAGGAACCGGTCGTCGAGGCGGGTGCCGCGCACGAGGAACGCAACAGCGCTGGTGGCGGTGAGGAGGATCAGGACGATCTGGGCCGCCGCGATCAAGAAATGGCTCTCGAAGCTGAGCGGATCGCCGGCACCAGCGGTCACGGCCATCGGCAGATGGTTTCTCGTGGAGACCACGGCGACCACGGCTATCACCGTCGGTACCGTCACCGCGGTCATCACCGCGAGCCGGGGGTCGATACGGCGGATCCGTCGGCGGTGTGGCCCGATCGCAGCGGCCAGCAGATAGAGGGCGGCCACCATCCTCAGCGTGACCGCGGCCCAGTCGAGGGCCGCGTCCACATCGGCCGAGGTCCCGTCGACGGGAAGGGCGGCGAATCCCACCGCCACCCCGAGGTTGGTCGTGGCGGCCAGAGCCAGGCTTGCCACGAGGGCGGCGTCGGTCCGGCGCCGGGTCGACCGCAGCCGACCGTACATCAGCAGGGCGGCCAGTCCTCCCACCGCTCCCTGCAGGCCTTCCAGCAGGACTCGGACGGGTCGGTTAGGCCCGGTGGCCGCAGGCAGCATCCAGTCGAGCGCAACCACCGCGGCGACGATCACCACGCCGACGGCCATCGGCGGTCCGGTCCAGGCCCACCAACGTCTCAGCATCATGCCCCACATTCCTTCGCCGCAGGTCGACGACGGCATACGCCCGTACGCTAACATCTCCAGGCGAAACGCGGGTCGAGATGCCGGCCGGGCCCGGCGACGTGCCCGAGATCACCGACCGTGGATCAGACCCTGCGGCGGACGCCGGTCAGGAACTTCAGGAAGTCGAACCAGAACACCCCGCCGAACGAGACGACCACCGCGGTGACGGCCATGCCCAGCAGCTCGCTCGGACCCGGCGTGCCGCGCCAGGCACGCCATTCGGTCGACAGCAGCGGCACGCCCAGGTCGTCGAGGGTGCGTAGTTCGTCGAGTTGCTCGTCGACCTTCCGGGCCGCCTCGCTGCAGGCGGTGATGTCAGCGTCCGCCCGATCGCCGCCGGCTTCGCCACTGCCGCAGCCGTTGGCCAGCAAGGACTGGCTGTAGGCGTCGAGGGTGGCCCGGGCATCAGCGTCGTTGATCAAGGCGGTGGCCAGGCCGACGGCGTTGATGTTGAACAGCAGCGCCATGGCGAACCCCATTGCACCCAGCACGTACTTCACGTTTCGACGGTACGACAGCGACAACTGCTCCATCTGCCCGTCGAACCACGCGCCGGCGTTGGCCACGAACTGGTCGACGCTGCGTGCCCGGTCGAGGGCGGTGCTGGCCAGGTAGTCACCAAGCGGGGTGCCCCGCCATTCCTCGGCCAGGACCCGCACGCCCTCGGTGGCGTCGGTCTCGAGCCGCTCCCCGGTCCCGTCTCCGGGGCCGGTCTCGGGCAGCCGGTCCTTGGCCAGCTCCCAAAGCGCGGAACCGAACGTGCGGCCGTCCATCCACCACACCTTCGTGCGCCGCCCCTGGTTTCGCACGTAGTCGAGACCGCTGACCGAGGCCGACCCGAGCAGCGCCGCGGTCCGGGCCGCCGATGTGAGATACCGGCCGGTCATCGTCGACTGCTGCATCAGATGGAGCTGGTCGGCGATCGGCAGACCGAACAACCAGCGAGCCAGCTCGGCCGTTGTCGGCACCTCGGTGTGGTTGACCAGCAGGTAGGCCGTGACAAGGCGGTGGCCGTCGACGCTGCGCAGGAGATTCAGTGTCTTGCCCAGTCCGGGATCCTGGTCAAGGTAGCGCTGCTGGTCGTTGCTCATCTGACCCAGCCGCCGCACCTCGTCACGGTTGTCGCCGGTCAACACCGCCATGATCGTGGCGTTGATCGGCAGGTGGCGGGCCAGCAGATCGGCCTTCGTGTCGAGCGGAAGCTTGACCAGCCACTCGGCCACCTTCATCCGCCCGTCGTCGGTTCCGGCCAGGTGGTGGGGGAGCAACCGGCGCCGCACCTCCGGCTCCTGCAACGGCGGATAGATGATCTCGACGTCGCCATACTCCATGTAGAGGTCGTGGGCCAGGGCCAGGAGTTTCTCGTCGTCGACCTTCTCCAACCACCAGCGGAGCTTGGCCTCCTTCGAGCGGAGCTGCGCCTTCGCCGGCAGCACGGCCCGTTCGTAGACACGGTCGAAGGCCTCCCGGGCCGCGGCCCGCCGGGCTTCGGGGACTTGGTCCTTGCCGGTGATGATCCACTCGATCAGCTTCATTCGATCGACGGCGCTGATGGCGTCACCGACGATCCGGGGTCGGGAGTCGAGCCCGCCGAGCCAGCTGGGTGGGATCGACTTGACGATGAAACCGATCCCGAGATCGGGCTTGCGCTCCGAGTGGTCCGACAGCAGACCGGTCAGCCCGCCCCAGAGCGCCTTGGCCCTGGTGTTGAGCAGCCGGGACAGGATCTCGTTGAGGCCGTCCGCCAGGGTGGCAACGACGAAGAAGACCACCGCAAGTCCGATGCCGACCTCGAGGTACGTGCTGTTCACGGCATCCCCCTTCACCTATC
>JAOUGG010000538.1 GCA_029857855.1 Acidimicrobiia bacterium
GTCTCGGGACGGGACTGCAGCATCACGACGTTCTCGCCGGTCGGAAGGTGCCGGTCGATCGCCCACTCCACGTCCTGTGGGCAGCCGTAGTGTTTCTCGGCCCGGCGGGCCAGGATGGTGATCGCCACCAGATCGTCGTCGGAGACACAGGGGTTCGTCCGCCGGTCGGCTTCGACCTCCATCTTCTCCACCACGCCGCGTTCGGTCAGCCGGTACTCGATGTGCTTGTCGGAGATCTCGCGGCGGACGATCTCACGCAGCACCTTGTCGATCAGGAAGTTGTCGGGTGTCACCTCGCCCGACACCACCGCCTCGCCGAGGCCCCAGGAGGCGTCGACGGCCACTTGGGAGCGGTCGCCGGTGGTGGGATTGAGCGTGAAAGCCACGCCCGAGGCGATCGGATCGACCATCTTCTGCACGCCGACCGACATGGCGATCGCTTCGTGCAGGTAGCCCATCGAATGCCGGTAGGCGATGGCCCGGTCGGTGAACAGCGACGACCAGCAGCGACTGACGTTCTCCACGACCGCATCGGCTCCCCGTATCCACAGGAAGGTGTCCTGTTGGCCGGCGAAGGAGGCGTCGGGCATGTCCTCGGCGGTGGCCGAGGAGCGCACGGCCACCGGCACGTCTTCGACGTCGCAGTGACGACACAGTGCGTCGTAGGCCTCGGTGATGTCGGAGACGACCTCGTCGGGCACGGAACTCTGCTCGATCCGGAAGCGGATCTTGTTCGAGATCTCCCGGTTGGCGGCGAGATCGTCGTGATCGATGGAACGAAGCAGGTCGTTGACGTCGTCGACGAGGCCCTTGTCGGCCCAGATCAACCCGTAGGCGTTGGTGGTGATGGCGAACCCGGGGGGCACCGGCAGCTCGGCCCGCATCATCTCGCCAAGGCTGGAGTTCTTGCCCCCGACGAACGGTTTGTGCTCGGGCTCGTAGCGATCGAACCAAACGATGTGATCAGTCATGGACGCATCGACCTTTCTCGCCGTAAACGATCGGATGGTTGGGAGTTCCTTGGCCCAGTCGATCACCGGGCAGGCTTCGCACATGGTCGTCTCCGCTGTTCGTGCTCGTCATCGGTGCGGGCTCGGTTGGGTCAGTTCCGACGGGTCGGCGAATCCCGACCAGTCGTCGTGCACCGACCACTGGGGGAGCTGGTCGATTCGAGGGACCTTGATCTCCTGGACGCGGTTTCGGTAGGTCACCGTGGCGTCGGTTCCCCCTCGAGTACGTCCGGTGTCGGAGCCGGCCGGGGGCGCATACAGTTTGATGCGAACGTGTTCGGTGTTGTAGGGCTCGCCCGGGTCGTAGCCGAAGGCCGACACGGCAACGGCCCGGATGCAGCCCGAGTGGGTGGTCACGGCGAGGCGGGCGCCGGGGAACTCGTCGGCGAGGCTGTTGATCCCGGCCCAGAAGCGGCGAACGCACATGGCCGGCGGCTCGAAGTGGAGGAGCGGGATGGTCAGCCAGTGCTGGATGGGGTCGCCGCCGCCCTGTTGGGTCCGCCAGAACCGGTCCATCTCCACCAGCCAGAGGGGGCGGTCGCTTCGGGCCGACCGCTCGTACTGTTCGAGCAGCGAGTGGTATTCCCGGAAGGCCGCGGTGACGTCCTTCAGGCCGTCGGGTGACACGAACTGGAAGTTGCGGAACTCGTCCATCGGTTCCGGCTCGACGATCGTGATCTCCTTCTCGTACTGCTCCAGGCCGTCGGCCAGGCCGCGGCGGATCTGCTCGGCGGTCTCCCGAGCCCGGTTGGTGGGAGCGTGCCGGAACACGACGGTCTCCCCGGAGCGGATGCGTCGGGCCAGCGTTCGACCGTAGCTGTGGGCCTGCCAGGCGCCCTGGGGGGTTAGCCCCGAGTCGGTCGAGTAGCCCTGGGTCTCGCCGTGGCGTATGAGGTAGACGTCGTTGGTCACCTGGCGGTAAGCCTCGGCCGGAGCGGAGATCTCCTTGTTGCGGTTGTCCTCGGTCAGCGCCTGCTGCACGCTGAGATCGGCCCGCCGCCATAACGGCTTGTCGCCGTCGGCCGGTGCTTGCTCGGTCCGGCGTTCCCGGAACCGCTTGAGATACAGCGGTGTTCCGTCGTCCGGCGGTGCGCTCGGACGGGCGGGGGAGCTGTGGCCGTTGGCCCCGGCATCGGGTTGCCGGTCCCGGTACCGGGCCAGGTACATCGGCGCCTCGTAGCGGTCGGTCGTTCGCTCCTGGCCGGCCCTTGGTTGGCCGGGACGCCCACCGTTGGCGGCGGACTCGGTTGGCGTGTCGTGGTCGGACATGGTGATCTGGGTTCTCCTCGGTGGCCTAGGAGTGAACCGTCATGAAGCGCTGGTCGACCTGACCCCGGTAGCAGAAGACGGCTCGCCCCATCTCGGATTCGGTCCAGGTCGTCGGTTCGTCGTCGGGATCGAACCAGTAGCCGCCGGTGTAGACCTCGTTGCGGTTGCCCGCCGGGTCGAAGAAGTACAGGCCACAGCCGCGGGTGGCGCCGTGGCGGGTGGGTCCGGCGTCGATGTCGACTCCGTGGTGGGCGCAGGTGTCGGCGGCGTGTTTGAGGTCACTCCACTCGTCGACCCAGTAGGCCACGTGATGGAAGCCGCCGTTGGGTCCGGTCAGGAAGGCCACGTCGTGGGGAGTGTGGCTGCGTTCGAGGAAGGTGGCGAGCTGGTGGCCGTCGTCGGCCATGATCTGTTCGGTCAGCCGGAACTCGAGCACGTCCCGGAAGAAGGCCGTCGTCCCGTCGACGTCCTCGCTCAGTAGGAAGATGTGGTCGAGCCGCGGTGGATGGATTCCGCGCAGGCCGTCGGGTCGCGGTGGGGGATTGATGAGGGAGAGGCCGTTGCCGACCTGCCCCTGCCCGCACTCGAGGTCGACGACGTGGCCACTTGGTGCGGTGAAGCGGGCGATGTGGCCGGAGGCGATGTCGAGCTCGCCCGGCACATGGCGGCTGACCTCGATCCCGGCCACTTCGACCCTGGCGGCCAGGCGATCGATCTCGGCGAGGGTCATCACCTTGAAACCGAGGCTGTTGAGGCCGTAGGTGGGGGAGTCGGTGAGGATCAGCGAGTGGTGCTGGAGCTCGTCCCACCCCTTGAGATAGGCCTTGTCGGCGGTTCGGTCGGTCTCGACCAGGCCCACCACCTCCACGTAATAGGCCAGTGCCAGTTCGAGGTCGGGGACCCGAACCTCGGCGTGGGACAATCGAAGGATTCCGTCGGTCGTCATGTCGGCCCCATTAGGTGTGAACCGTGGCGAAACGTTCGTTGACCACGCCCTCGTAGTAGAAGATGGCCCGGCCCGATTCGTCGTCGGTCCAGGTAATGGTTGGGAAGTCGGGGTCGGGGCGGTAGCCGCCTGTGAAGACCTCGTTCCGGGTGCCCATTGGA
>JAOUGG010000539.1 GCA_029857855.1 Acidimicrobiia bacterium
GCCGATTTGCCTGACGGCGTAAGGCCCAGGCATCGCTTGGGGTATTATGTCGATGCCGGGCACGACGATGGTTGCGACAACGCAAAAGAGGCCGATCATGCCGTACAACACCGACAACATGGATCTGTTGGTCCAATCCAACGACGATGTGGACGCCACGGTGCGAACCGTGACCAACAACGCCGACACGATCTTCACCTGGGACTACGAGAAGGGTGCTCGAGCCGGTCTCAACAAGCTCTACGAGAAAGCCAAGGGTTCCCAGTGGAACGGCGAGACCGATCTCGACTGGTCGATCGAGGTGGACCAGGAGGAGCTCCTCCGTCGCAGGGGCCTGCCAGACCGTGACAACCTGCTCGATTTCGGCATCGACGTGACCGGCACCTCGTTCGAGAAATGGAGCGAGAAGGAGTGGCTCCAGCTCGAACTCGAGACCAGCGCCTGGACGCTGAGCCAGTTCCTCCACGGTGAGCAGGGAGCCCTCGTCTGCACCGCCAAGATCGTCGAGACCGTTCCCTGGATCGACGCCAAGTACTATGCCGCCACCCAGGTGATGGACGAGGCCCGCCACGTCGAGGTGTTCTCCAAGTACCTCGACACGAAGGTCGAGGGCTTCTATCCGGTCAACGTTCATCTCCAGGCCCTGCTCGATGACATCATCAACGACCACCGGTGGGACATGACCTACCTCGGGATGCAGGTCATGGTCGAAGGCCTGGCCCTCGCCGCGTTCGGCAACATGATGCAACAGACCGAGGACCCGCTGCTGAAGAAGCTGCTTCGGTACGTGATGAGTGACGAGGCCCGCCACGTTGCGTTCGGCGTGTTGAGCCTCCAGGAGTTCTACGCCGGTCTGACGGAGAAAGAGCTGTTCGAGCGCCAGGAGTTCGCCTACGATGCCGCCGTGCGCATGCGGGATCGCTTCCGCCGACAGGAGGTGTGGGAGCGGGTCGGCATCGACGTCCGTGAAGGCATTTCCGTCTTCAGCGCCGCCGATCCCAACGAGGATCCGTTCCAGCAGCTGCTGTTCGCCAAGATCGTGCCGAACTGCAAGAAGCTCGGCCTGCTCGACGCCAACGACGGATGGCTCCGCCGGCGCTTCGAGGAGATGCGGGTGATCCAGTTCGAGAACTTCATGGACACCGGCGAGGAATACGAACTCCTCGACGCGGTTTCCGTGTAATTCGCTCCGCTCGCCTTCGGCCGCCCCCGGCCCGGTCGCTTCGCTGGGCTTCGCCATCCATTCGAGCGTGTGCTGCGGGCGACCTACCGAACGCTCCACTCGAAGAGCCAGCCCAGGATCGTCTCGTGGTAGCCGAAAGCGGTGGCAACCGCCAGGCCTGAGAGCAGAAACCCGCCGGCGATCGACCAGATCGGTTCGACCCGCTCCAGAATCCAGTCCGGCACGAGATGGTGGACAGCGGCCAGGGCGATGACGGGGGAGAGCGCTCCGGTCAGGAACACCGCCATCAGCATGACACCTGACAGGCCGCGGGCCGGCAGCTCCGTCAACAGCCCGCCGAACTGCTCACCGACGCACGGGAGCCAGAGTTCGGCGGCGGCGAAGCCGACGAGCGCACCGGCGACGACCGCCACCAGATCCAGCCGCCGGATCGGCGGCAGGAACAGGATGATGACCGCGACGATCAGGGCCAAGGCCGCGATCAGGGCGGGCCAACCGGCACCCCGATCGCTGAAGCGGGTCCAACTGAACACCAGCACCGACAGCCAGAACGAGACCATGGCGGGGATGGCCGTTTCCCGCGCCGTCATCCCGACGGCCACACCGGTGACCAGCAGCACAAGGGTGCACGGAAGCTGGGCGGCCTCGAATCCCTCGGCCAGCAGCAACAACGTCGACATCGCCGTTCAGCCTAGGTGGACCGATCTCCAGGGCGTCCCCCGCGAAGCCGGAGAGTTTGCGAAACGCAAACTCGTGAAGCCGGCCCTCCGGACCGGCGACCTAGGCACCGTTGGCCAGGAGGTGGGCGACGGTGGCTTCCAGCTCGTCGTAGGCCCCTTCGCCGATGTGGTCGAAGCGGATGTTTCCATTCTGATCCAACACGTAGGTGCGGGGCCAGAACCGGCGATCGCCCTGCCAGGATCGGAAATTCGCCTTCGACGTGTCGAGGGCCACCGGCCAGTTGACCCCCAGCTCGACGACGGCGGCGTTGATGTTGGCCGGATCGGCTTCTCGGTCGAACTCGGGGGCGTGCACACCGATGATCTCGAGGCCGTTGGGTTGGTACCGGTTGTAGATCTCCTTCAGATGCGGGAGCGTGTTCTTGCAGTTGAAACACCCGAACGTCCAGTACTGGACGATGCGGACCTGTCCGCCGTAGGAACTCAGGCCGCTCGTCGTCGGATCGGCGTTGATCCATCCGTCGATGTCGACCAGTTCGGGGGCCGGTCCGAGATTAGGGGGCGCCTCGGTGAGCGCCGGAGGCGACACGGCCGCTTCGGCCACCTGGTCGCCGCTTGCGTCGGTGGCGGCCACCGGTTCCTCGCTCGGGCCCAACCCGAACCGGGCCGACAGCAGGCCCAACACCGCCAGTAGCACCACCACGACTGCGATCGTGCGGCTGGTCAGCACCCGGCGGTCGTCGGCTGTGCTTCGGCGCCGCTTGCTCTTGCCCGAGCTCTTCGCCTTCGTCTTCGTGGCCATGGTCCTGCACTCCCGGGACACGGAACCGGTCGCGGCGACCGGGAATTCCGTTGCGGTCGACATTAGTGGTAAGAACTGGTTCCATGGTTGCGCCCCACGAGATCGACCTTCCGCCCTCGGAAACCGGAACCGCCTCGTCGCCGCTCATCGCCGCCGACCCTGACGGCCCCACGATCGAGCTGCACTGGACCCTCCATGATCCAGCCGGGACCGAGAATCCCGAGCTGCTCGTGCTGATCAACGGCCTCGGTTCGCCGCTGGTGAGTTTCGACGAGGGCTTCGTCGCCGAACTCGTCGACCGCGGCTTCTCGGTGGTTCGTTTCGACAACCGGGACGCCGGTCGCTCCGGACGGGTTCACGAGGATCGCAAGGCCGACGACTACCGCTTCGACCGCCCTCCGTACACGCTCGTCGAGATGGCCCGTGACGTCGTGGCCGTGCTCGACGCGGTCGGCTGGGAATCGGCTCACGTGCTCGGTCAGTCGATGGGCGGCATGATCGCCCAGCAGCTGGCCATCAGCCATACCGATCGGGTCCGATCCTTGACATCGCTCATGTCGTCGACCGGGAACCGGGACTACGGAGCCGCGACCGAGGAGGCCTACGAGGCCTTGATCCGGCCTGCGCCCGCTGATCGCGAGGCGTGGATCGAGCACACGGTGGAGACCGGACGCATCTGGGCGACCCCGGATTCCTGGGATCCGGAGATTGCGAGGCGG
>JAOUGG010000019.1 GCA_029857855.1 Acidimicrobiia bacterium
AGGCTGGATCCGTTTCAGCTACGCCAACCTGTCGACGGCCGAGCTCGACGAGTTCGCCCGGCGCCTCGCCGTCGCCGGTCGAGCCCCGGGGTAGAGTGGCGACCATGGCGAAGGTCACCATCTATCACAACCCCCATTGAAACTCTTCCAAAAATGCCTTGGCGGTCGCCGAGGAGCTGGGAGTGGATCATGACGTCGTGCTCTACATGAAGGAACCACCGGATCGGGCCACGCTCGAAAAGATCGTGGCCGGGCTCGAGGACCCGGTCGAGGATCTCGTGCGCAAGGACTCGCGGTTCAAGAAGCTCGAACTCGATCCCGACGACTACGTCGGCAACCCGGAGGCCGTGATCGACCTCCTCGTCGAGCAGAAGGCGCTGTTGCAGCGCCCCGTCATCGTCAAGGGGCGCAAGGCGATCATCGGACGGCCGAAGAGCCGCATCACCGAGTTCCTGGGCTAGCAGACTGCGGAGAAATCGATCTCCAGGGCTCCCCTGCAAGGCCAGAGAGTTTGCGATACGCAAACTTGTAGCGGCTTGCCGCCGCCGATACCTCCGGATCGGCGTCTAGCGGCGCCGACGGTCGAGCTCGTCGGCCCGGGCGTCGAGGAGGGCGAGGCGTTCGTCGAGGCCCTCCGGCCGGACCAGGTCGATGGCCCGGAAAACGTCGCGCCAGCGATGGGCCCAGTCGTGGCGACGAGCGGCCAGCGACGCGTTGCGCAGACGCATGAGGCGACCGGCCTCGGGATCGTTGTACTTGTCGAGCAGCGTTTCCAGCTCGGTCGACTCGGTCGACTCGACGACCACCTCGCCGACGAGCTGTCGCTGACTCTCCTCGTCGGGCGGCATCCCGATCAGGATCGAACCGGCGGCCAGACCCTCGAAGAGACGACCAGGAACGATCCGGAGATTCCCGATCTCCTCCGGACGATCGTGTTTGCCGTAGTTGCAGACGGCCATGCGGGACTGGCGATACCAGTTGGCCACGGCGTCGCGGTGCTCACGCCACGACACCGCTTTGCCCTGCAGCGTGTCGTAGAGGTACAGCTCCTGGTTGGCCGCCGCCCAGTCGAGAATCCGGCGATGCTGACTCGGCTCCCGCCGGCCGATCCCGAGCACGGCGATGTTGCGTTTCGGTTCCGGATCGCCGCCGCCGAAGGTGAGAACGTCGGCCGCCGGTGGCAGGCAGTGGATGTCGGCGTTCGGCACCAGCTCGGTGAACCGGTCGACCACCTCGCGGATGCCGACGAATAGATGGTCGACCATGCCGTAGCCCTCGTAGGCGACACGGTCGTCGAGTTCGCTCGGCCAGACCTCCGGCATCCAGACTGAGATGGTCTTGGCCGATCGGCGCAGCCTCCCCACCCGCTCGATCAGCGGCAATTCCCATGCACCGTGGGCCATCAGGATGAGGTGATCGGCTTGCGGAACCGGCTTCAACAAGCCCTCCGAAAGCGCCGGGAGGACCCGGTGGGTGCCGGCCACCCGACGCAGCCCGCGTCCGGCCACCCGTCGCAGCTTCACCCTTCGATGGCGACGGTGCACATCGAGGAGACCGAGTCGGGCACCGCCGACGTCGACCAGAACGTTCTCGGCCTCACTCCATGCGCTGTACGCGAGTTGATCGGCCGGACCACCGGACGCCCCGCGTTGCGAGAGCACGACTACGTTCATGTGTCCCCATAACCTCTGCCCATCTGCCCGAACCCTCAACCTCAGTCGAACCCCCGATGGTACACGGCGATCGATGAGGCCGCCGCCCGACCGGGAACGCCGGCCCCTATGCGGTGTCGCGCAGCCAGTTGCGCAGGGCCACGACCTTGTCCGATCGGGCGGCCGCCGTGATCCCGGGCCGTTGCAGGATCGGGAACGGCTGATCGGTCTCAACCGGATCGGCGAGGGCGACCAGTCGGCCGTCGTCGAGCAGGGTGGTGACGATGTGCTCCCAGCCGAGGGCGATTCCCTGGCCGTCGAGGGCGGCCTGGAGGACGAGCGAGTAGTCGTTGCTGCGATACCCGCCGAGGGAATGCAGGAGGACGACGTCGTGGTCGGCGAACCAGCGCTCCCAGTTGTATCGGGGGCGGTAGCGCTCCTCCAGATGGAGCAGCGGGGCCTCGGCCAGCCGACCGGGCTCCGGTCGGCCGTCGGCGAACAACTCGTCGACGACGGTGGGAGCGGCAACCGGCACGATCCGCTCCACACGAAAGAGGGTCGCCTCCAGATGGCCGGGTCGTTCGAGCCCGAGTGGGATCCACAGGTCGGCGTCGTCGAGTCCGACGGCATCGTCCGAGTCGGTGGTGATCACCCGCAGATCGATGTCGGGGTGGCGGCGCTTGAAGTCGGGCAGCCGGGGAAGCAGCCAGAAGTTGGCCAGCGAGGTCGACACCGACAGGCTCACCACCTCATTGATACCGACCCGCCGCGCCGCCGCCACGGCATCGTCGATCTCGGCGAACGCCACGGCAAGACGGCGATGGAGAAGCCGCCCGGGGGCGGTGAGCGTCAAACCTCTGGTCGAGCGTTCGAGTACCTGAACGCCGAGCGCCGATTCGAGCCGGGCGACAGCGTGGCTGACGGCCGGTTGACCGACACCCAGCTTGCGGGCCGCAGCGGTAAAACTGCTGGATTCGGCCACGGCGGCGAAGGTTCGAAGCCAACGATCGGACACGTTCATGACGTGGAACCGTACCCGCGCCCGGCGGTCCAATCCATGATATTTTTCGATGACTCGATGACCAAACAAGCCGATTGACCGTTGGTTCGGCGATGTCTACTGTTTGCGATATTCGCTCGATCGATGAGCGACGACGTCGAATGCAGAGGGGCGCAACGGGTGACCGGAGGAATGCCGAGCATCGGATTCATCGGACTGGGCAACATGGGTGGGCCGATGGCCCGTCGTCTGGTCGGCGCCGGGTATGCCGTTCAGGTTTTCGATCTGGTGCCCGAGGCGGTCGCCGATCTCGTTGCCGCGGGAGCCAAACCGGCCGACTCGGCCGTCGCCGCCGCCCGAGGTGTCGACGTTCTCCTGACCTCACTCCCCCGGCCCGATCACGTCGAATCGGTCATGGCCGGTCCCGACGGGGCGCTGGCCGCACTGGCCCCCGGCTCCCTGTGGGTCGACCTGACAACCAATCGGGTCGAACTCCTGACCCGGCTGGCAGCCGAAGCCCCCGAGGCAGTGTCGGTGGTCGAATCGCCGGTGACCGGCGCCGTCGACGGGGCTCGCACCGGAAACCTCACGCTCTTCGTCGGCGGTGCCGAGTCCGACGTCGATCGGGTCGCCCCGATCCTCGACAACCTCGGCATGGTGATCCGCTGCGGGGCACTCGGCACCGGCAACGTCGTCAAACTGGTCACCAACCAACTGTGGTTCGTGGCCGCGGCGGCGCTCGGCGAGGGCTTTGCCGTCGGCATGGCCAACGGGGTCGAATTGGGCACCCTGTGGCATGCCATCCGCAACAGCGTGGGAGACAGCTTCGTGGCCCGTCACGACGCCCCGTCGATCTTCGCCGGCCACTACGACCCGTCGTTCACCCTCGGCCTCTGCCTGAAGGACCTGGGTCTGCTCGCGGAGCTATCCGAGGCGGTAGGGGCCGAGCTGCCGATGACCGATGCCGCCCGCGGCGCGTTCGCCGCCGCCGCCGAACGCTATGGCACCGACGTCGGCGAACTGCATGTGGCCAAGAGGATCGAGGACGACGCCGGGCTGTCGATGCGGCTCGCCGGCGACTGGATCCCCCACTGGGAGAAGTGAGCGTGAAGACGTGAACCTGAAGGAGCAAACGGTATGAACGGCACCACGACGACGACGGCTCGATACGGGCTGCGTGAGTTGGTCGACACCGACCGCCATCCCCTCCACGAACCGGGCTCCGCCGCCTACCGGGCCGCGGTCGACGCCGCTCGGGCCCAGTTGCGATCCGACGGCTGCGCCGTGGTCAAGGACCTGATCCGGCCCGAGGCCCTCTCGATCCTGTCGGCCGAGATCGTGGCGCGGAAGCCGACAACCCACTTCTCGACCCAGACGATGAACCCGTACTTCCACACCGAGTACAACCCCGACTATCCGGATCATCATCCGGTCAACACCTTTCTCGAACGCTCCAGCGGCTTCATTCCCGGTGATTCATGGGAGTCGGGCTGCGCCACGGACGTCATCTTCCGGGCCCCCGAGCTGACCCGGTTCCTCGCCGCCTGTCTGGAGATCCCCGAGCTCCACTGCTACGCCGACCCCTTGGCCGGTCTCACGGCCAACATCCTCGATCCCGGCCAGCAGTTCACGTGGCACTTCGACACCAACGACTTCGCCGTCACGGTGCTGGTCGACGAGGCCGACGAGGGCGGCCTGTTCGAGTACGTCCCCAACATCCGCAACGCCGAGGACGAGGGCTTCGACCACATCCAGCACGTGCTCGACGGCGGCCGCAACGGTGTGGTCACCCTCGACCTGCGACCCGGCGACCTGCAGATCTTCCGGGGCCGCCATTCGCTACACCGGGTGAGCCGGGTGGCCACCGATTCGGTGCCCCGCCACGCCGCCATCTTCGCCTACACCGAAAAGGCCGGAGTGATCGGCCGGGTGGTGCGAACCCGCCAGCTCTTCGGCCGGGTCCTGCCCGAGCACGAGGCGGCCGAACGGGACCGGGTCCGCTCCGACACGCTCCTCGACTGACCCGAAATTTGCAGCACAGGTGACACGGAGTGTCACCTGTGCTGCACAGAACGGCGTTTCGCGGCTGACGCCACGGGACGGTGACGAGTGTGCATACTCGACACATGGAACCTCTTCGTACCGCGACCAGCCCGGGAGTACGCGGGTCCGGGGGCAGGCCGAGCCGCTGGTCCGCCCTGGCCGCAGCCGTCGTCGTCCTCGTGACCGTCGTCGGGCTCACCGCATGGCTGAACAGAGACGATGGCCAGTCGATCGATACCGACGTCGCAGACGGAACGACCGAAGATGGCGGGGCACAGCGCCCCCTCGACGTCGATTCGCTGGTCGGCACCACCTGGGTGCTGCGAGCCGGCGGGGGGCCGGGCGGCGACATCGCCTTCGTCGACGGCTACCCGATCACCCTGACCTTCGAGGCCGACAGTTTCGGCGGAACAGCGGCCTGCAACGGCTATGGCTCGACGTATTCGGTCGATGGCAACGAGATCACGATCGAGGGCATCAGTGCCACCGAGATGGGGTGCGAAGCAGCCGTGCAAGCCGCAGAACAGGCATACTTCGCCGCCCTGGCCGATGTCGGCGACATCACGCTGGCCGGCGACGAACTGATCCTCGGCGGACCCTCGACCGAGCTCATCTTCACCCGGCGGCAGCCGGCCCCGACCGAGGACCTGGTCGACACCCTCTGGCTGCTCGACACGATCATCCGCGGTGACACGGCGGCCACGGTGCTCGGGGATCCGGCCACACTGTCGATGAGCAGCGACGGAACGTTCTCAGGTAGCACCGGCTGCCGCACCTTCGCCGGCCGCTACCAGACGTTCGGCTCCGAGGTGCAGTTCAACGAGTTCGCCGCCGGTCCCGAGGAGTGCCCCACCGTGCTGCGGGACCAAGACAACCACGTGTTCAGTGTGCTCGGCGATGGGTTCACCACCGAGATCGACGGTCAGCGCCTCACGGTCACCTCCGCCGGCGGCGAGGGCCTCGGCTACCGGGCCGGGTAGCCGAGGACGAGTTGCCGCAGAGACTGGCGGGCCCGAGGGCGTCAGCCACGGCGGTTAGGATGGTGGCCTATGACCAAGCCACAGGGGCGCACCACCACCTCGTCGTTCGGGGTGGGTCGGCGCGAGGGCCACGATTCGTCGTCGTTCTACGCCCGCTTCACCGCTCCCGAGCTGTCGCCCGACGAGACCGTCAACCGCCCACCCGAGCTGCTCACCGAGCTGGGTGAGGCCCGCCTCTATCTCGGCGACGGCTCCAAGATGGCCGAGCTGCCCGACAACTCCGTGGCCCTCGTCGTCACCTCACCGCCCTACTTCGTCGGCAAGGACTACGAGCTGGCGGTGACCGAGTCGAGCGACGTGCCCTCCACCTACCTCGATTTCCTCGACATGTTACGCGAGGTGTTCGCCGAGTGTCGCCGGGTGCTGGAGCCCGGTGGGCGGATCGCCGTCAACGTCGCCAACCTGGGCCGCAAGCCCTATCGCAGCCTCTCCGCCGACGTCATCTCCATTCTCCAGGACGATCTCGGCCTGTTGCTGCGGGGCGAGGTGATCTGGGAAAAGGCGTCGAGTTCGTCGGGATCGTGCGCCTGGGGATCGTTCGCCAAGGCGTCGAACCCGGTGCTGCGAGACCTCACCGAACGGGTCGTCATCGCCTCCAAAGGCCGGTTCAATCGGGCTATCGGGGCGGGCAAACGGGAGAAGCTGGGCCTCCCCCACCACTCGACCATCACCAACGACGAGTTCGTCGACGTCACCCGTGACCTTTGGCGGATCGACCCGGAGTCGGCCACCCGCGTCGGCCACCCGGCGCCTTTTCCCGTCGATCTGCCCCGCCGCCTGATCGACCTCTACACCTACGAGGGCGACATCGTGCTCGACCCGTTCATCGGGTCCGGGACCACCGTGGTGGCGGCCCTGCGCAGCGGACGCATCGGGGTCGGCTACGACAACGAACCCGACTATCTGGAACTGGCCGAGCAGCGTCTGGCCGACGAAATCGACCGCCTCGATCGGTTGGCCGCCGCCGACCCATCGGCCACTGATCTCAGCGTCGAGGAGCGTCACGACCTCCGCGCCGCCGCAGCAGCAGCCGAATCGGCCAAGATCAGCGATATCACCGCCCGCCACCTGACCGAAGCGGGCTTCACCGACGTCAAGGCCAAGCCCAGACATCCCTCCGGCGTCGTCGATTTCGACCTCTGCGCCATCGACCGGTTCGGGCGTCGCTGGTGGGTCGACATCGCCGGCGGGTTCACCACCCCAAAACCGGGTCTTCAGCGCATCGAGGCGGCCTGGCGGGCTCTGGGGCGGGCGGCTGCCGCCGCGGCATCCTGTCCGGAACCGGTCCTCGTGGTGACAGCCTCGGGGCCGAAACCCGGGTCGCCGGCCGACAAGGCTCTCCGGGCCGCCGGACCCGAGGTGGTCCACGACGTGATCGAACTCTACGATCCACAGGTCACGGACCGGCTTCAGGCCTATGCCGACGGTGGAGTCGACGGGCCGCTCCCGGGCTTCTGGTCCGAGGCCGACCTTACACCGACCTGACAGCGGAGACGCCGGGGGACCACCCTGCGCGGACGACTGTTTCGGTCGCGTCATTTTCTCTAAACCTTCTGGGTCACGGTTCCGTAACACCGTTTCATGGATCGGAGGTATCGGGATACTGCTCATTTGTTCAGCCGTGCCGGTTTTGGCGCGGTTCGATCCGAGGTGCTTGCTCATCAGAACAAGCCCTGGGATGAGTTGGTCGATCTCGTCCTCGACACGTCGAGAGCACCTGCGCTCGGCCCACAACCGAATCTGCACCACGACCGCGATTGGTACGACAAGTACGTGGACATGGTCCACTACTGGCTCAACCGGTGCCGCCGTCCGGTCACCCAGGCCCCCGTCGTCGAGAAGATGACGCTGTTCTGGCACGGCTACCTGTGCTCATCGATCGGCAAGGTCCAGAACCACCAGGCAATGTTCGCCCAGAACCACCTGTTCCGGAAACACGGTCTCGGCAACGTCAAGGATCTGATGTGGCGAACGTCCATCGACCCGGCGATGCTTCTCTACCTCGACAACCGGCGCAACACCGTCCGCTCCCCCAACGAGAACTTCTCCCGCGAGCTGATGGAGCTGTTCGTCACCGGCGTCGGGCACTACTCCGAGGCCGACGTGCGAGAGTCGGCCCGGGCCTGGACCGGTCACGGCGTCGACGACAACGACCGCTACCGCTTCTCACCCGCCGACCACGACAGCGGCGCCAAGACCTTTCTCGGTCAGCGCGGCAACTGGGACGGACGCGACATCATCGAGCTCCTCTTCCGCCATCGCCGCCAGGCCCACACCCGCTTCTTCGCCCACAAACTGTGGTCCTTCTTCGCCTACCCGGTCTCGATCAATCACCCGGTGGTCAGCGATATCGCCGCCACGTACAACCGCAACCTCAACGCGGCCGAGGCGCTGCGAGCGGTGTTCATGCACTCCGGGTTCCGAAGTGACGACGCCTACTACGGCCTGATGCGGTCACCCATCGAGTACGCGGTGGCGCTCATGCGCCACACCCGGTTCGACTGTGCCACCGCCCGGCCCGAGTGGTATCTGCGGGAGATGGGCCAGGAGCCGTTCCGTCCACCCGACGTCAGCGGATGGCGGCCCAACGACTACTGGATCACCGAGTCCGCCATCTGGGCCCGCGGCGACATGGTCGGCCACCTGCGATGGAAGACCTACTCACGGGGTGACCTCGAGGACGTCAAGGACGTCGTGTCGTGGAAGCCGCTGACGTTCAAGTACACCGTCGACCAGGCGGTCGACATGGCCCTCGACAACTACGACATGGCACTCCGGAGCAGCGCCAGCCGCAAGGCCCTGACCGACTACGTGGTCTCGGAACGAAACTCCGAAAGCGCATGGGGCCAGCGATCCGGCCTGCTGATGCTGCCCCTCCTGACCCCGGACGTTCAACTGGCATGACTCCGACGCTCACCTCCGTTCCTCCCGACGCGATCACCGACCCATCGTTGAACGCCGCCGAGCGCTCGCTGATCACCCGGCGCCTCTTCCTCCAGGCGGTGGCGGCCGGGATCACCGTGAGCGCCCTCCCGGCCTGGCTGGCCGAACCGGCAGCGGCCGCCGCCCCGCTCGGAGCCGGCGACGGCGTGCTCGTGCTCCTCACCATGTCCGGCGGGAACGACGGTCTCAACACGTTCATCCCCATGACCAACGGGACCTACCACGACGTCCGGCCCCACCTCGCCATCGGGTCCGACCGGGCCATACCGCTGAGCGGCAACCGCGGCCTCCACCCCCGCCTCGGCTTCTTCAAGCAGCAGTGGGACAAGGGGAATCTGGCCATCATCGACGGCGTCGGCCTCACCGAGACGACCCTCAGCCACTTCGATTCGACGGCCAGGATGATGACGCTGGCACCGTCGTCGGCCTTCTCCGGGACCGGCTGGTTGGGCCGTTACCTCGACGGGCTGAGGGCCGACCCGTTCAATGGCGTGAGCCTCGGGTCGTCACTCCCGGTACTGGTGAAGGGACGGTCCCAGCAGGCGATCGCCCTTCCCGAGTACCGGAGCAACATCTTCGACGTCAGCGAGCCGAACTCGACCTACGGCCGTCAGTTCCGGGCCCTTCGGGCCATGGGAACCACCTCGACCGGGATGGGTCCGCTGGCCGATCGCCTCACCGCCGGTGGGAGGCGGGCCGTCGACCTGGCCGGCACCGTCTACCCGCTCGTCGGCGACAAGCGGGAGGAAGCCGAGGTCATCTCCAAGTTCCGGCTGGCCGCCCGCCTGATCAATGCCAACCTCGGCGTCCGGGTCATTTCCATCGCGTTCGGCGACTTCGACAGCCATGCCAATCAGGCGTCGATGCATGATGAGCGGATGACGGAACTGAACGCCGCCCTCCAGATCTTCCATCAGATGCTCAACCCGGCGTTCGTCACGCGCACGCTCGTGGTCGGCACCTCGGAGTTCGGCCGGCGGGTCAAGGACAACGGCAGCGGCACCGACCACGGTGTGGCCAACTCGCTGTTCGCCATGGGCCATCAGGTGAACGGCGG
Organism: Acidimicrobiia bacterium; assembly: GCA_029857855.1. Lineage (GTDB taxonomy): Bacteria > Actinomycetota > Acidimicrobiia > Acidimicrobiales > SZUA-35 > JAHELU01. The sequence continues at coordinate 9,736 of JAOUGG010000019.1, forward strand.
AATCCACGGACAGATGCCGTCGCTCGTGAACCTCGACGGCGACAAGAATCTGAAGACCACCGTCGGGTTCCCGCACTTCTACGGCAACATACTGAACACCTGGCTGCGGGCCGATTCGGCACAGATCCTCGGCCGCGACCACGGGAATCTCGGGTTCCTCAATCCGCCGGGCAAGCCGTTGCCGGGCAAGAAGGCACCGGTCGTCGTGTCCTCCGAGGACCGGGTGGCGCGACGAGCCGCCATCTCGCGGCTCTACCTCGCCTTCTTCGGCACCCTGCCCGACGACGAGGGTATGCGCTTCTGGTCGGGGCAGGTGATCAGCGGTTCACGGAACCTCGGCTCGATCTCGCAGGCCCTGGCCCAGTCCGATCAGTTCGCCAAACAGTACGGTCGTCTTTCCAACCGGCAGTTCGTGGAACTGGCCTATTCGAACGTCCTCGACCGTGCCCCCGACACCAGGGGTCTCAACCACTGGCTGGGTGTGCTCAACGGCGGCGGCTACCGAGGGGCCGTGATGGTCAGTTTCTCGGAATCCGCGGAGTTCAAGCGACGGACGGCGAAACAGACGTGGTGGATCGAGGAGGTCGGACCGATCGGACGGCTCTACCGGGCGTACTTCCTCCGCCGGCCTGATGAGCGGGGCCTCACCCACTGGATCAACACCGGCCTGGAACTCCCGGCCATCAGCAACACCTTCGCCAACTCGACCGAGTTCCTGAACCGCTACGGCACCCTGAACACCCGGGATTTCGTCGCGCTCGTCTACCGCAATGTTCTGGGACGACAGCCCGACGCGCAGGGTCGCCAGTACTGGATCGGCCAGGCCAATCGAGGTGTTCCCCGCGGAGACATCATGACCGGATTCTCCGAGTCCGGGGAGTTCGCCAAGAAGGTTCGGGCCATGACCGACTAGGTCGGCCAGCAGCCGGCGGCGGGACCCGGGGGTCAGCCGTTGTAGATCGGCCCGCCACTCGCCGCGTAGTCGGCCAGCACGGCGGCCGCCGCAGGGCGCAGGACGTCGACCCGGACGTCGATGCCCAGTGAAGCGAGATGCTCCGGCCAGTCATCGGGTTTGTTGCCCTCGTCGAAGCCCGCCGAGCGGGCATCAGCGTCGCGGGCGCCGATCACCAGCGACCGGACACCCGACCACGGCACCGCCCCCATGCACATCGCGCACGGCTCGGTGGAACTGACCAACGTCAGGTCCCCGACCGACCGCAGGTTCCAGGTTCCCACGCGCTGACCGGCCGTCGCGATGGCCACAATCTCGGCGTGGGCGATAGGCGCCGAATCCGGGACGACCCGATTGACGCCGGCCGCCACCAACTCGCCGCTACTGGTGAAGATCGCTGCGGCGAACGGACCGCCACCACGGCGACTGTTCTCCGCCGCCAGCTCGAGCACAAGCCGCATCTGCTCCTCGTCGCCGGTGCGGGCCGTTCCGTCGACGAGCGCAACGCGTTGGCCGAGCCACGACGGTATGGCCAGCGCCACACTCGACGGGTGGTGTGCCATCATGTCGGGCCAACCTCCTCCGAGAAACAGCCGCCGAATACGGGGCCACGAGAATCCGGCCCTGGTGAATATAACATTTGCACTCGTGCCTCTCTTCTCGCTTCGTCTACGTCGACTCGGCCGCCGGATCGGCCGGTCGACCCTGTCGATCCTGTTCCTTGCCCTTTTCCTGATCGGCTGCGGAACGGCCGACGACAGTGAAACAGACGGCGGTGGGGTTCCAGCCGGCTATCCCACGATCGCCTCAGCCGACTTCCAGGGCACCTTCGAGATCACCGGCGCGACCATCGCCGGACGGCCGCTCGAACTCGGCACCGCCTCGACCCGCCAAATCGATTTCGACGTCGTGACGGGGGCGGCGACGGTGGATCTCGGCTGCGAGCGTCGGCTGGGATCGTTCACCCTGGCCGGCGACGGTCAGGCGTCGATCACCCTCACCGGCAGCATCGAGATCGACCCGTGTTCGCCGTCCGACCTCGACGACTCCCTCCTGGAACTGATCGACCGGGTCGAACGGTGGGAGCCCATCGACGGTGGTTACCGGCTACTCGCCGCCGGCGGCGACGACCTCGTCCTGGCTGAACTCTGAGGGCTCGGAGCCGGGAGGTCGGCCCGCCCGATGGTAGAGCCGGACGCCCAGGCCGCCATGGCGGAAGCTCAGAACCGGTTCGGCCGCAGCGTCGGCCTGTAGCGCCAGTTTCCGATGGGCGGTCAACACCGCGAGATCGAAACCGGGGAGCCGTTCCCGGGCCACAGCACCCAACCGACCGTAGAGCCTCGCCAACTTCGCCGAACCGAGCCGTTTCCCGTACGGAGGGTTCGTGATGATGAGACCGGTGCCGTCACGCCCCCGCAGATGGGACACGACCCGTTCCTCGGCCGTGACGAGGTGGTCGACCTCCGCCCGGGCGGCATTCGCCATGGTGGCGGCCACCATCGCCGGATCGCGGTCGGACGCCAGGATCTCGGGCCGCACGGCATCAGCCGACGTGGCGGCCTCATAGGCGGCCTGCACCGACCCCGCCACACTGGCCCAGGCACCGGTGTCGAACGACGGCCACGTGTGGAATGCGAACTCCCGTGCCCCGCCGGCCGGGACGCCGAGCGCCATCAACGCGGCCTCAACGGGAAAGGTTCCGGAGCCGCAGAACGGGTCGATCAGCGGCCCGCTGCCGTCCCAGCCGACGGCCTGCAGACATGCGGCGGCCATGGTCGGCCGAAGCGGAGCGTCGCCGAGGTCGATCCGCCACGGACGATGGTGCAGTGCCTCGCCCGACGAGTCGACCGAGATGGTGACGGTGTTGCGGTTGATTCGCACCACGAACAGCTGCTCGGGCTCGCCGATCGACGGCGGCAGGCTCACCTGGTGCAGCCGCTGGGCGATCGCCTTGGTGTGGTACAGCTTCGACTCGCTGGTCGAGATGCGAAAT
>JAOUGG010000540.1 GCA_029857855.1 Acidimicrobiia bacterium
AAGCTGCGGGAGCTGCAGAAGAAGCACAAGGACGACAAGCAGCAACTCAACACCGAGATGATGGCGCTCTACCAGGCAGAGGGTGTCAACCCGGTCGGCGGCTGCCTGCCGATGCTGGCCCAGCTGCCCGTGTTCCTGGTTCTGTTCAACGTCCTGCGGGGTCTGGCCCGCCGGGTTTCCGACAAGCCGTTCTTCTCCGTGGCCGATCACGCCCGCGAGCTCACCGGCCGGGCCACCGCGGTCGATCCGCAGACCTTCGATCCGGCCTACCTCAACCACGAGTCGAAGATGTACCTCGACCTCACCGACGGGCGGACGTCGATGGATTTCGGTCCCTTCGACCTGGCCCAGAGCAGTTGGGATGTCCTGCAGGCCGACTTCGTCAAGTCACTCCCCTACCTGGTGCTGATCGTCTTCGTCGTCGGAACGAGCTACTACCAGCAACGTCAGATCTCAGCTCGTCGCAATCCGGATGAGACGCTGACCCCGCAGCAGCAGACCCAGCAGCAGTTGCTGAAGGTGCTGCCGCTGATGTCGGGTGCCTGGAGCTTCGTGTTTCCGGCCGGCCTGGTGCTCTACTGGGCCACCTCCAACCTGTTCCGCATCGGTCAGCAGTCGTATATCACCCGGTCGCTCTACACCGGTGACGCCCCCGGCGCGCAGGTAATGAAAGAGCGGGCCGAGGAAAAGAAGTCCGACGACGACAACGAAGGCGACGACGAGGAGGGCGACCGGGCTTCCGCTTCGTCGACAGGCAAAGGCGGCAAGTCGGGGTCCGGCAAGTCGGGGTCCGGCAAGTCGGGGTCCGGTAAGTCGGGGTCCGGTAAGTCGGGGTCCGGTAAGAGTGGCGGCAAAGGCGCCGGTGGTTCGTCCAACGGCACCGAGGCCTCGACCTTGGCCGCGGCCAACGGTTCGAGTGACGCCGCCGCACTCCAGAACGGTGCCGGGTCAGGCGCGACGCCTGCCGCCGATCGGGAGCAACGCTGGGCCGAACGCCGCGCCCAGAAAGCAAAGATCCAAGCCCGCCGATCGGCTGCGTCCGGATCCGGTTCATCGGGATCGTCGGCGGCCTCGAGCCGCGTGACACCCAAGGGCACCAAACCAGCGTCGTCGAAGAGGAACCGACGAAAGCGGTAGACCCGACCTCCACCCGGCCGAGCGCCGGTGAATTGGAGGATCGAGTCACCGGCGTCGACTGGCCCAGGGCCTGACCGACGTTCACGTTCGACGACAGCACGAGCAATGAAGAAGAGGTATTGACAACGTGGAATGGGTCACGACAACGGCCAAGACACTTCCGGAAGCCATCGATCTCGCACTGGACAATCTCGGCGTCGACGAATCCGAGGCGGAGATCGTGGTGCTGGAGGAGCCAAGTAAAGGACTGTTCGGGCGAGTACGGGGCACGGCCCGGGTCGAGGCCCGGGTGAAGCCGAAGGCCATCCGGCCCAAGACCGATCGCGGCCGCCCCCGCCGAGGCCGCGCCGACAACAAGTCGCGCGGTGACCGAGGTCGCCGCGGCCCGGCGAATGACCGTGGCGGTCGCTCGTCGAGCAAGAACGGCAATCGCGCCGCGTCGGGCTCGGGTGATGGTGGCGGTGGTCGCCGTGGCGGCCAGGGCAACCGTGGTGGGTCGAAGGACTCGCGGTCGAGCGGTCAGAACGCGGCGAACCCCAACGAAACCGCCGAAGACACCACGGCCGTCGACACGGCGTCCGACTCCCGGTCGCAATCGCGCTCTGATGCCCGGTCGTCGGAACGTGGCCGCTCGGGCAACGGAGGAGACGGTTCCGGCGAAGGGGGCTCGTCCCGACGTCGCCGTCGTCGCCCCAAGGGCTCGCGTTCCGGTTCAGGGTCCAACGACAACGACACCGCCAACGACGCCAACAAGAGCCGAGGCGCACGTCACGACAAGAAGACTGCCGACAACAAACAAGAGGAGACACCGGTGGAAGAGGTTGCAGAACATCTACGGTCATTCCTCGGTGGACTCACCGAGGCCTTCGGACTGGAGGGTGATGTCGACATCGACACCTCCGAAACCGATGTGATGGTGGCCACGGTGCAGGGGCAGCACGGACTCATGGTCGGCCCGAAGGGCCGCACCCTCGACGCCATCCAGGAGCTGGCCCGGGTGTCGTCGCAGCGAGCCGCCCCGAGCAGCATCCGCATCCGGATCGACGTCGGCGGCTACCGCAAGCAGCGCGCTGCCGCTCTCGGCGACTTCGCCCGGAAGGCGGCCGACAAGGCCGTCGACAACGGGGTCGAGGTTGCTCTCGAACCGATGTCACCGGCCGATCGCAAGTCGGTGCACGACGCCCTCGTCGACGACAAGCGGGTCGAGACCCGATCGGTCGGCACCGAACCCCGACGCAAGGTCGTGGTCATCCCGGTGTCCGGCAACGGGTCGGGATCCGACGAAGAGGAATAGGTCTGACCGGTAGCGGGGCGCTGGCCGAGGTACTCGAGGAGTCGAAACGACTCGGGTTCCTCGGTCCGGCCCCCGTCTCCGATCACATCGATCACGCCTACCGATTTCTCCCACCGCTCGACGATCTGGCCGCCGGAACCACCGAGGGCCGGGAGTCGGACGGCGCCGGTTCCGGTCTGCGTTTCGTCGATCTGGGCGCGGGCGGTGGTCTGCCGTCGCTTCCGATCCTGGTGGCCCGGCCGTCGTTCGCGGCGGTCCTGCTCGACGCCATCCAGAAGCGATGCTCGTTCCTGGTGTGGGCGGCCGGGCAACTGGGGATCGGTGATCGGGTCGATGTGTGGTGCGGGCGGGCCGAGGAGATCGGCAACCAGGACCGGGCCCGATTCGGGTTCGACGCCGTGGTGGCCCGTGGCTTCGGTCCACCGGCGCAGACGGTCGAATGTGGCGCACCGCTGTTACGACCGGGCGGCCGGCTGGTGATCAGCGAGCCACCCGAGGACCGAGAATGGCCGGCCGGGCCTTTGGCCGCCGTCGGCCTCGTCCACGAACCCGATGTCGCCGCGGGTGTGGTTGTGCTGCGTCGCGACGGTGAGGTCGACGACCGGTACCCACGCCGCATCAAGATCCAGCAGCGCACACCGCTGTTCTGATCCGGTCCGTCTGCACGACGTGGCCAGGTGGCGACAGCGGGGCCGACTCGAACAAATCGCTACGCAGTAGCGGACCCAGGTCGGAATTGGAGCGACCGTGGCTGACCAGCGCGATGTCGAGTCCTTGGCCGGGGTAGGCGTGGATCGTCCGCTCGAGGACGCGGGCGACGGCGTCGGCGATCCACGGGCTCGGGTTGCCGAACACTCCCCCGCCGAGCAGTACGCCTGGGTGGCCAGGTGCCCAGGTTGCTCACTCTCCTGCTCGTCAGGTTGCCCAGCAGGAGCGGTGCCGGTCGGTT
>JAOUGG010000541.1 GCA_029857855.1 Acidimicrobiia bacterium
GCCTCGCTGGCCAAGGCCTACTGCTCCGAGGCGTACTTCCACGCTGCGGCCGAGAACATCCAGATCCACGGCGGTATCGGCTTCACCTGGGAACATCCGGCCCATCTCTACTTCAAGCGGGCCAAGAGCTCCGAGTTGCTCTTCGGCGATCCGTCCTATCACCGGGAGTTGCTGGCCCAGCGCATCGGGCTGTAGGCCTTCCGGGGCGACGCATCGCCTCTTGGTAGCCTGACAACCGATGGTCTTCGTCCTGCTGGTGCTCGCCGCGCTGCTTGTTGTCGTTGTCGCGTTCGTCTTCATCGGACACGCCGTCGGCTCGACCGAGGCCATGCCCGACCAGGTCGTCATCGACGGGCACGAGGCGATCGAGTTCTGCGCCCAGGCGCTCCCCGATGCGGTGACGGCGTCGCTCAGCTATGACGATCTCCGACGCCTGCTCCGGCTCCACCTGGAATGGATACAGGCCTACCACTGGGCGCCGGCGTCGACCGACGCGCCACCCATCATCTTCGAGCAGTTCGACCCGCTGGCCTACGTGATGGAGCGATGCGAGGTGATCGGCCTCGACGTCGATCCGGAGGAGGCCGCGGCGGTGATCCGGGCCCACAGTGACTACCTCCAGGTGATCGGTGCACTGCACATCGACGATCCGGTCAACGTCGAGGCCGACCTGGCCCGGGCCCCCCAACTCGGTGGCGCCGAGGCCACTCCCCTGCTCGACGCCGACGGCAACGACCTCGCCGTGCCCGATCCCGACACACCGACCTCCGCCGGCGGCGACGGACCTTCGACCGACGAATAAACCGGCCGGTTACCAGCCACCACGTCGACGTTGTGTATGCTCATAGCGCCACAGTGCGAACGCAGCGTGGGCGTTGTGAGGATGCAGCGCCGAAACGAGCGAACGTACTCGAAACGTCGGCATCCAGGGGGAGCAGCGTGGCAATTCGAAACGACGGCATGCCGCATGGCTGAACCGACGGCACGATCGGCCGACGGGCGGGCCGGCGATCCTCTCGACGGCCATCCCGACGACCGGGCCGTCGACCATGCGGACGGCCAGATTGATGCGCCGGACGGCGCCGCCTCGGTGGGCGGCTCACTGTTCGGCCGGTTGCACCCCATCGGCTGGGCCGCCTCGATCTTCGCGCTGGCCGCCGTCGTCGCCACCGCCGTCGGGGCCGATCTGCTGATAGGCCGCATGCCCTGGTGGCTCTGGGCGCTGACACTCGCCGTCATCGCCGCCTCGACATCGGCGGCCGTTTTGCACGGTCTCCGCCTGGCCATCGACACGGTGGCCACGTTCACGGGCCGTCTGGCCATGATCCTCGCCTGGGTGATCTTCTTCCTGCAGCTGTTCAACGTGATCACCCGCTACACCAACGACTGGTTCGACACCGACATCCTGTTCGCCGAGACGGTCAGCCTGGCCTGGATGAGCTTCGGCATGCTGTTCCTGCTCGGGGTGAACTACGGCGTTCGGGAGGGAATCAATCCTCGAATCGACTTCTGGTGGGCCGAGTTCAGCAACCGGCGCAAGGCATGGCTCGACTTCATCATGCACACCGTGTTCTTCTTCCCCTTCCTCATCCTCGGGATCCGTATCCTCAAGCCCTACGCCGCGGTGGCGCTCGGCTACAACCGCTTCGCCAACGGTGGGGCCGGTGAATGGCCGGCCGGCTGGCGGGTCTGGGAATCCTGGGTCACCTCGGTGAACGCCGGTGAGCTGCCGGCCGGACCGATCCGGGCCTTCATCTTCATCGCCTTCATTCTCTGGGCCGCTCAGATCTTCGCCGAGATGATCAAAACCGGCTTCATCATCGTCGGCCGTGAGGACCTGGCCGACCTCCACGCCATCGAAGCTCCGCTACGGATCGAGTAGGCGAACAAGGAGACCGTGAACGCAGTGCTTGCCGCTCAGATAGTACAGATCATGGGGCTCGATCTCGGGGTGTTCCTGGCCCTGATGATGTTCGTCGTGTTCATGGCGCTGATCCTGAGCGGCTACAACGTCGCCTTCTGTTTCGCCTCCACCGCTCTGGCCTTCGCCTTCATCGGCGACATGGCCAACGCCGTCAGCTTCAACACCTTCGACCCCGGAACGCTGGCCGGGCAGCTCCCGTCGAACTGGGCCAAATCGATCGAGAGCCCGGAGTTGTTGGCCGTCCCGCTCTTCGTGCTGATGGGCGCCATACTCGAACGTTCGGGTCTGGCCGAGCGGCTGCTCAACGCCTTCGGGCTGCTGATGGGATCACTGCGGGGCGGTGTGGCCGCCGCGGTCATCGTGGTCGGCACCCTGCTGGCGGCGGCGACCGGTGTGGTGGCCGCCACCGTGATCGTCATGGGGCTGCTGTCGCTGCCCGCCATGGTCAAACTCGGCTACGACCACAAACTGGCCACCGGCGCGATCATCGCGTCAGGAACGCTGGCTCAGCTGCTACCGCCCAGTATCGTCTTGATCCTGCTGGCCGGCGAGTTGGGGGTCGGCATCATCGGTCTGTTCGCCGGGGCGCTGCTTCCCGGGCTCCTGCTGAGCGGGCTCTACATCATCTATACACTCGGAATCTCACTGGTGAAACCCGAGATGGGTCCCGTGATGCCGGCCGAGGATCGCCGCCTGTACGGCCACCCCACGACTCGTACCGCCCTTCTCATCGGTGCCGCACTGGCCGGCGTGGTCTTCCTTGTCGGCCTGCTGCTCAGCCTGAAGGTGGCTCTCATCGGTGCCGCCGCCGTCTTCGTTCTCTCCGTGGTCGTGGTTTCCATCGGCAACATGCTGGTATCCGAGGTGCTGGTGTCGATCGTGCCGGTGCTCGTTCTGATCGCCGGCGTGCTCATCTCCATCTTCTCCGGAACGGCAACACCATCGGAGTCGGGGGCGGTGGGCGTCTTGGGGGCTCTCATCCTGTCGGGGCTCAACCACCTGTTCGACCGCCTCCTCACCGCGGATGGTGCCGAGCACATCACACCGGGCTGGAAGCTGGACTGGCCGGCCGTCAAGGAGGCCGCCCGGTCGACGGCCAACATCACCATCCTGGTCATGACCTTGCTGTTCTGCTCGCTGTTCTTCCGGTTGATGTTCCAGGAATTGGGCGGTTCGGCCCAGGTGGCCGAATGGCTTTCGAGCATCCCCGGCGGCAAGCTCGGCTTCGTCGTCGTGGCGATGATCGCCGTGTTCCTCCTGGGAATCAACCTCGAGTTCCTGGAGATCACCTTCATCGTGGTCCCCATCTTCGTCCCGGCCATGGCCCTGCTCCAGTTCACCGACCAGGAGATCGTGTGGTTCGCCGTGCTCATGGCCGTCAACCTCAACATGGCGTTCATCTCGCCGCCGGTCGGCTTCTCGCTCTTCTACCTGCAGAGCGTCGCCCCTCCGGAG
>JAOUGG010000622.1 GCA_029857855.1 Acidimicrobiia bacterium
TCGGTGGAGGATGGCTGGTCCGTGGCCATCGAGGTGGCGGCGTCGATGAACAAGGCATTCCGGGGCTCCTCAGACGTGTTCGACTGGTGGCTCGCCCGCGTCCCGAAGCGAAATGCCCCGGTTTCGCCGAAGCGACATCGGTAAGCTGAGATCGTGAGCTCGTTGAGGCGCCCCGACCTGGATCCGATGGACATTCCGGCGACGGGGGCATGGCGTCCGGGCATGCCGGTCGCTCAGCGTCGGTTCCATACCCTGCTCGACGACGGCCGCCGCTTCGCCCTCGAAGGTGGCGGCCACCTCGAACATGTGACCGTTGCCTACGAAACCTGGGGGAACCTGGATGACTCGGCGTCGAACGCCGTGCTGATCTGCCACGCCCTCACCGGTGACGCCCACGCCGCCGGACCGTCCGGCGCCGGGCAACCGACCGACGGGTGGTGGAACGATCTCATCGGCCCCGGCAAGGCGATCGACACCGACCGGGTGTTCGTCGTCTGCGCCAACGTCCTCGGTGGCTGTCAGGGGACAACCGGACCGGCCTCACCCCATCCGGTCGACGGCGAACCCTACGGCTCCCGCTTCCCGGTGGTGTCGGTCCGTGACATCGTCCGAACCCAGGCGGCGCTGGCCGATCATCTCGGCATCGACACGTGGTTGTCGGTGCTCGGCGGCTCGATGGGGGGAATGCAGGTGCTCGAGTGGGCCGTGATGTTCCCGCACCGGCTGCGGTCGATGATCAACATTGCCTCGGCCGCCAACGCCAGCCCACTGCAGATCGGCTGGAGTCAGATCGGCCGCCTGGCGATCGCGCTCGACTCCGGGTGGCGGGGCGGCGACTACTATGACGCCGCGGTCGGTGAGGGGCCACATCGCGGTCTCATGCTGGCCCGGCGGGTGGCCCAGATCCACTATCGAAGCGACGAGTCGCTCCACATGCGGTTCGGGCGCTCGACGGTCGATCGGCTTGACACGTTCGCTCTCTGGGACCGATTCCAGGTCGAGGGTTATCTCGACCATCACGGCCAGAAGCTGGCCCGTCGATTCGACGCCAACAGCTACCTGGTCCTGAACAAGGCCATGGATCTGCACGACGTCGGCCGCGGTCGCGGGGGAGTGGCGGGCGCCGTGGCGCGCATCCGCTGCCGGTCACTGGTCTTGAGCGTCGACAGCGACATGCTCTACACGCCTCGGCAGCAGGAGGAGCTGGTCGAGCTACTGCGGGCCGCCGATCTCGATGTCGACTACGAGATCATCCGTTCCGCCCACGGCCACGACGGCTTCCTTATCGAGTTCGACCAGCTCGAACCGCTGGTAGGAGACTTCCTCGACGAGCAATTGAAGGGCTGAGGCGCGCCCCGATGCCCGAAGGGGTTGAGATCGAGATCTACCGGCGCCAGGCGGAACCGGTTGTTGGCCGCCTGGTCGCAGCGGTCGACGCGCCGGACGACTGGTTCCTCAAGGGCGGGGTAACCGCCGAGGAGGTGGCGGACGCAGTTGGCGGTGCGACGGTGACGGCGGCCCGCCGACGAGGAAAGCTCCTGGTGCTGGACCTCTCGTCGGGCCACCGGCTCGGCCTCCGGTTCGGGATGACGGGCCGGCTGATCGTCGACGACGAGTCGGCGATCGGGTATCTGGAATACTCGAGTCAGCGGAACGACCCGGCGTGGGATCGATTCGGTCTGACGTTCGACGACGGGAGCCGCCTGGTCATTCGGGATCCCCGCCGACTGGGCGGCGTGGAGCTCGATCCCGAGGAGGAACGGCTCGGTGCCGACGTGTTCACGATCACCCCGGCCCAGCTGGACGACCGGGTCCTCGTCGGGTCGGTTGCGATCAAGGCCCGCCTGCTCGATCAGAGCCGCATCGCCGGGGTCGGCAACCTGATCGCCGATGAAACCCTCTGGCGGGCCGGGCTCGACCCGGCTCGACCGGCCGACTCGCTGGACCGCAACGACAAACGCCGGTTGCATCGCCATCTGCGGGCCGTTGTCGACGAGTTCCTGGCCAACGGGGGTTCGCACACCGGCAGGCTCCAGGAGTCGCGGGTGCGGGGCGGGCAGTGTCCCCGCGACGGGATCGAACTCGACCGTCGAACCATCGGCGGTCGAACCACCTACTCGTGTTCCAGGCACCAGCGTTGACTTACCGTGGCCGTCGGATAGTCGGCTTCCGGTTGATCGGGTAGTTTGGCTTCGTGCCCATCCTGGTCGCCGCCGCCACCGACCAAACCGGCCGGACCATCACGATGCTGTCCGCCGGCCTGGTCGCGGTCGCCCTCGGGTTGACCGTGTTGACGATCTGGTACTGGCGGTTCACCAGCCCCCGACGTCGGGCGACAACCGCAGCCTCCGTGAGCGCGCATCGGCCGGTGGCCGAAGAGCCGGCGTCTGTCCGAGGAGCGTTGGCCGTCGAGTCACCGCAACCGGTGGAGCACGTGGAACGACCCCACTCGGTGGAGCCGGTCGAACCGTCCCAACCGGTGAATCAGGTCGAACCATTGGATCCGGTCGAACCATCGGAGTGGGTCGAACTGTGGGCGGCGGGCGACCCGCCTGACGAGCCGGACCAGACCGATCCGCCGGATCAGGTGGCGTCGCTCCCTGACACCGACGACACGCCGATCGGTCTCGACGGCGAGCAGTGGGCCGTGCTGGCCCAAGGCGTGCTCGACGAATATCTGGATTCCTGATCACACGTCCGATCCCACCCCGGGTCAGTGTCGGCGGATCGGACTACGGTGGCAGGTATGGCTGAAGGCTTCGATCCATCCGAGATGATCGCCCGCTTTCGAGAGCGGGCGGATGCGGTGAAACGGCGGAATCTACCCCCGGTCGGCGGCGATGAGCGTCAGATGTTCATCAAACAGGCCGAACAGGATTTCATGGATTTCGGCATCATCGCCGACGCAGTGGCGTCGCTCGAGGACGGCGTCCTCACGCTCACCGTCGATCTCCGGCCGCCCGAGGCCAAGGGCTGAGGATTCCGGGAGAATTTGGTCGCCGTCCGATCGGCGATCCCGATATAGTCGAGGATCCATGCGGACGTAGCTCAGCTGGTAGAGCATCACCTTGCCAAGGTG
>JAOUGG010000542.1 GCA_029857855.1 Acidimicrobiia bacterium
GTTCTGCATCTTCCCCGCCCTGTTCGTCGTGATCCTCGGGCCGGCCATGATCAACATCATGGAGAACTTCAGCTGAGGCCGTGACCTCCGACCGCCTCCGGAACCCTGCGCTCCGGGCCTTCCCCCAAAAAGTCGCCGCCGATCCACGGTCCGGTTCGACGCTGAGCGGTGGTATCTCCTGGCTTTTCGCGGTTGCGGGGTTCGCGGTCGGCGGCAGGATCATCTCCGACAACAGCCTGCTGACCCACCTGGCGACCGGCAACCTGATCGTCGAGCAGGGGAGGGTGCCCGCCGCCGATCCCTACTCCCATGATTTCGTGGGCATGGCCTGGACTGTTCAGAGCTGGCTGGCGTCGCTCGTCTACTCCCAAGCCGTCTCGCTGGGCGGCGAGCCGATGCTGCGCCTGATCCATGGCCTCCTGGCCGCGCTCGTCATGGCAGGCGTGTGGCGGCTGACCGCCCCCGCCCGTCAGCTCGTGACGAGGGTTGGGTTGGCTCTTCTCCCGCTGCTGGTCGGTGGCTCGTTGTGGTCCCCACGCCCGTTCATGTTCGGGCTCGTCGGCATGGTCGTGGTGCTGCTGGTGATGAGGGGTCTGGTCCGGCCGTGGGCGCTGCTGCCGGCCATGTATCTCTGGGTGAACAGCCACGGTTCGTTCCCCCTCGCCCTCGTTCTGATCGGCGCAGCCGCGGTCGGCCAGGTGATCGATGAACGACGACCGCCGATCACCAGCCTTCGGATCGGCGGTTGGATGGTGGCCGGCATGATGTTCGCCGGATTCAACCCGGTCGGTCCGCGGCTCTGGTGGTTCCCCGTGATGCTGCTGTCGCGGGGGGAAGCGCTCGAAGAGGTCGTCGAGTGGGCACCGCCGAGCTTCGACAAGCCGGTCGACTACGTGTACCTGGGTCTGCTGCCCCTCCTTGTCGTGGCGGCCAAACGGGGGATGCCGTGGGCCGACCTGTTGCCTGCGCTGGGATTCTTCGCCACGGGTCTGCTGGCGATCCGCAACATGGCCACGGCGTCACTGGTGATCGTCGCCATGGTGGCGCCGACGTTGACCGAACTGGTCGGCCGGACGGTCGGTGACGAGCGCGGTCGCCCCGCCCGCATGGTCACGGTGGCCGGTGTCACCGGACTGGCGGTCAGCGTGTTCGTGGCGGCCACCAGCCCCGGCCTCGTCCTGGACCGATATCCGGTCGACGCGTTCGACTATCTCGAGGCCCGGGCGCTTGCGCCGTCCGACGACGTGATCGTCGTGCACCGCGAAGGCGTTGGCAACTACCTCACCTACCGGTACGGAGCAGAAGCCGGTGTCTTCATTGACGACCGGTTCGACTTCTACCCGGTCGACCGGACCAAGGATCACCTGACCCTGGTGTACGGCGGCGACTACCGGGACGTCCTCGATCGGCACCATGCGGATGTCGTGGTGTGGGAGCGGGACTCGGAGTTGACCGACTGGCTCGACGAGGAGCCCGGCTGGGATCTCGCCTATCGCGACGACGAGTGGGTCGTCGCCTGCCGCACCAGTGGCCCGGCAGCCGATCGCTGCAAACGTTCCCGCTGATCAACCTCGTTTGCCGAAGACCTGGGTCCAATAGGGGCCGTTCGAGCCGCCGGGTGCTGCGGCTTGCGGGTCGGAGGTGGCAGCACCGGCTAATCGGTGCCGGGCCGAGCAGGTACCAGCCGACCACGGCGAAGGTGATGAGTGCGGCGGCAGCCCCAGAAAACGGTCGCCAGATCGGTCGGCGCCAATCGAAGTCGGTCGGCGCCGGTCTCGGCTGAACTCCCTCGAGCCGCCATGGCGACGCGGGATCGACCGAATGTCGTATCGGACCGGCCGAGCGCTAGTTGATGGTGACGATGCCCATTCGCACGGCCTGCAGGACGGCCTGGGTGCGATCCCGTGCGTCGAGCTTCTGATAGATCGAGGCGAGGTGGTTCTTGACCGTCTTCTGGCTGATGAACAGCTGCTCGGCCACCTCAGGAGTCGAGCATCCGTCGGCGATGAGCTGCAGGACCTCCTCCTCACGGGGAGTGATGACACGCTCGGTCTGCGACGCCGAACCATGGTTGCGAACGTCGGCCAGCATGGAGGCGGCCAGGCGGGGCGAGAGGGCGGTCTCACCGATGACGACGGCGTCGATCGCCGAGGCGATCTCGTCGGTACTACAGTCCTTGACCAGGTACCCGTTGGCACCGGCCCGGATGGCGTCGGCCAACACGTCCTGGTCGGCGTGCATGGTGAGGATGACCACGTAGGTCCCCGGGAGTCGGGCCTTGATCTGTTCGGTGGCCTCGATGCCGCCCAGCTCGGGCATGCCGATGTCCATGAGCACGACGTCGGGACGGATCGCGGCGGCGAGATCGACGGCCTCGACGCCATTGCGGGCCTCGGCGACAACGTCGAATCCGAGGTCGGTGAGCGAGCGACGCAGGCCCTCTCGGAGCATCCGATGATCATCGGCCAGCAACACCTTGATGGTCCGACGAGCTGATCCGCCGGCGTCCGCCTCGGAGGCATCGCCTGATCGCCGACTGTTCGGGGTAGGTCGAGGTTGCACTGCGTCAACGTCCTCTCGTGCTGTGCCGAACCGAGCTGGATGCCCGTGTTCGCTTGAGATCGGCCGTGGCGGTGACCGACATGTCGTCGGCATCGATCGGCCTACAGGGAGAATCGGCGCGGCGAGGGGGGATTTGAGGACTTGGACCCACCGCCATGGGCGAAATGTCCACGTCTCATGGGCCGTTGGACCCACCCGGTGATCGGCCCGTCGGCCGCCGGGGCACGAATCGAGCGTCCACCGGGGATTAGGCTGCACGGTCATGATTCTGATTTCGTTGACCGGTGGTATCGGCTCGGGCAAGTCGACCGTCGCCCGGGGCCTGGCCGATCGCGGGGCTGTTCTGCTCGACGCCGATGCGATGGTGCGCGACATGCAACAGCCCGGGCAACCGGTGTTCGTGGCCATGGTCGATCGGTGGGGCACCGAGATCCTGAACGCTGCCGGGGAACTCGATCGGGCCGCGGTGGCCGGGATCGTGTTCAACGACACCGACGAGCTCAAGATGCTCGAATCGATGATCCACCCCGAGGTCCGGGCCGAGATGAAGCGCCGTATCGGCGAGCTGGCCGTCACCGACGCCGTCGTCGTCCAGGATGTGCCGCTGCTCGAGAAGGTGATGGGGGAGCGACGTGGGGCGTCGTCGATCGTGGTGGTCGACTGCCCGGTCGAGGTCGCCATCGAGCGCTTGATCGAGTTCCGAGGGTTCGATCGGGCGGATGCCGAGGCCCGGGTGGCGGCTCAGATCTCCCGGTCCGAGCGGCTGTCGATGGCCGATTTCGTGATCGACAACAGCGGTGGCCTTGACC
>JAOUGG010000020.1 GCA_029857855.1 Acidimicrobiia bacterium
TGGGATTGGTTGGACATGATCAACCTCGAATCAACCTCGGTGAAAACGGTGGGGGGCGAAGGGAAGTGCTGCGACGGTACAGGCGACATCATTGCCTCGGACATCGGCGATCAGTTCGGTGCCGATCTCGGCCAGTGCCGGCGGGACGTAACCCATGGCCACCGGTCCGTCGACCGTCGGCCCGAAGCCACCGCTCGACACGAAGCCGACCTCGTTGGCGGGATCGGTCGAGCCGCGGTAGAGCGCCGTGCCGTCTCGAACCGGGCGTTTGCCGTCGGGTTTGATGCCGACCCGGATGCGGGAAGGACCGTCGGCCAGTTCGGTTTGCACCCGCTCGGCGCCGAGGAAGTCGCCCGCCTCCCGCCGTCGCTTCGGCATCGACCAGACCAGATCGGCCTCGACCGGGGATATCTCGGTGCTGAGGTCGTTGCCGTACAGGCAGAGCCCCGCCTCGAGGCGGAGGGTGTCGCGGGCGGCAAGGCCGACCGGCTTGACGAGCTCGCGGTTCAGCAGGGCACGGGCCAGGTGATCGGCATCCGCGGCGGCGACCGCCAGCTCGAACCCGTCCTCACCGGTGTACCCGGAGCGAGCGGCCAGGACGTCGACACCCGCCAGCCGCAGCGGCCGGTTGTCGAGGAAGAGCATGTCCGGCCCCGAGCCGTCCTCGATGGCGCTGTCGCCGTCACCGTCGTCGGCGGCCAACATGGTGGCCACCACCGCCGCAGTGTCGGGACCCTGGATGGCGATGAGCGAGACGTCGGGCCGTTCGGTGATCTCGGTGTCGGTGAGGTGCTCACGTAGAAAGGCGAGGTCGACGTCGCGGCGTGATGCGTTGGCCACCATCGTGAGGTGGGTCCCCCAGTTGGTGACCATGAAGTCGTCGATCACGCCGCCCGTCTCGTTCAGGAGGAGGCCGTATCGCTGACGGCCGACGTCGAGCGTGGTGATCCCGGCCGGTGTCACCCGCTCGAGCGAGGCTGCGGGGTCGTCACCCCGTAGCTCGATCACCGCCATGTGCGACACGTCGAACAGCCCGCAGTGGCTCCGGCACCACGTGTGCTCGGCGATGACACCCTCGTACTGGATCGGCATCTCCCACCCCGCAAACGGGACGAGACGCGCCCCGAGTTCCGAGTGGAGTCCGTGCAGCGGAGTCGTTTGCAGCTCGCCGCTGTCATGTGTGTCTGTGGCCATTGGCACCTCGATTCGTGGATCCCGGCGCCGCAACCCGTCGCCGTTGATCTCCCGGTGCCCCCTCTGTCACTGGTACCTGAGAGATTCGAGATCCATGGTGGTCTCTTTCCCCTTCGGTGGCCGACACGATCGGCTCTCTCCAGAGTTATGTCACCGGCATTGCGGTTCGTGGTGCCTGAGAGTTTCCGGGGCGGTTGCTCCTTCGGCGGACCGACACCGGGGTGTGCGATCTCTCTCCCGCGACGCTGGTACGGCTCGGCTTGTTCAGCCGACAGTAACCGTAACCACCTTTGCCGCCCGGTTCAACCGAACCGTCGATCCCGAGTGAGGTTTTGGTGGTCGGTCACCCCCGGTTGGGGTGTGGGCGGATCAGGCGGTCGATTCAAGGAGTTCGAGCGAGGCCGTGGCCAGTGACGTGACCTGGTCGGCGTACTCGTTGATCTCCTCGGTGACCTCGCCGAGCGCCCCTTTGAGGTAGCGGGAGTAGACCCCCTCGACGATCGCGCCGAGCCGCCAGAGCTGAAACGCCCGGTAGTAGTCGGCATGTTCGGTCAGGTGATCCCGGTCGAAGCCGGTCCGCTCGCAGTAGATATCGGTCAGTTCGTCCCTGGTCAGGAAGCCGCCGGCCTGTGTCGGGAAGTCGGTGGCACCCCGGTAGTTCGGTTCGCCTGGCTCCAGCCAGTTGTTGAGCAGGTAGCCCAGATCGGCGAGCGGATCACCGAGTGTGCACAGCTCCCAGTCGAGCACGGCGAGCACGTCCCCGGTCGTCGGGTCGGTCAACATGTTGCCGAGCCGGTAGTCGCCGTGAACGACGCCGGTGTAGCGCTGCTCGGGTCGGGTGGAGATGAGGATTTCATAGGAGCGATCCATCGCCGGAAGCTCCCGGGTCTTCGTCTTCTCCCACTGCCCCTGCCAGCGTTTGAGCTGTCGGTCGACGTAGCCCTCGGTCCGACCGAGATCGGCGAGCCCGATGGCCTCGATGTCGGCGGTGTGGAGGTCGGCCAGTGCGGTGATCGCCGACTCGCTGACCCGCCGACGGAGTTCGGGGGAACTGAGATTGGCCTCGACTGTCTCCTCGTCGTGCAGCACCACCCCCTCGACGTAGTTCATGACGTAGAACGGGGCGCCGTTGACCGAGTCGTCGGTGCACAGGCCGAGCGCCCGGGGAACGGGCACCGATGTTCTGCCGATGGCGCTGATGACCCGGTGCTCCCGGGCCATGTCGTGGGCGGTGGCCAGCACCGCAGTGAGGGGCGGCCGCCGCAGGACATACTCGGTACCGTCGCCGCCGGTCACCAGGTAGGTCAGATTGGAGTGCCCGCCGACGATCATCTCGAACTCAAACGGCCCGGTCGCTGCGTCGATGTTCGCTTCCAACCAGGCGGTCACCGGTTCACGATCAATGCCGTCGACATCGATGGGTTCGGCCGACTGCTCATTCGGGGCTGAGCTCTCTGAGTCCATGACCTTCCATTTAAGTGCTTGGCGGAAGTCGATGTCTGTTCGTCGTACGGCTTGCCGGACCGAGGCTGGGGCGTTGTGGCTGGTGACCGGCGCACGACTACTGTTGAGGACATCCCCCGATCTGCTCCCCGATCCTCACGTACAACCCTTGCGGCCGCTCTGCTGGCACTCTCCGTGTTCGCCGCGGCCTGCTCGTCCGCAACCTACCCGGGCGAGTCCTCCGAGTCGGCTGGTACCGATGAATCGCCGCCGTCGTCGACGGAAACGACCATCGGATCCGGAGCCGAGGGCGACTCGGACTCCGATGCCGATGCCGAGGCCGACGCCGAGCAGGACGGGTCCAGCGACGGCGAGGACGAACGATCCGACACCGACGGAGCGCTGGATGTCGAGTCGGTTCGCGAGATCCTGGCCGACGTCCAAGGTCAGCTCGCCATCGGCAACGGCCCGGTTGTCGCCGTCGCCCGGCCCGATGGCCAGCGCTACATCGACCTCGATGGCGGCCGAACGAACCTGGCCAGCCAGCCGACCTGGTCAGCCGACGGAACCAAGCTCATCTGGAGTTCGGTCTCGGCGCTGGCCCAGGAGGCGAGGGTGCAGGTCTTCGACGAGGAGGGGGTGGCCGACGGCGACCCCCTCGCCACCAACGTCCCCGGCCCGCCGGTCTTCTACTTCCAATGGCGAAACGACGGAGGCGAGGTGCTGTATCTCCGCACCTCGACCCGGCGGCCGACGGTTGAAGCCGGAGTCCTGACGCCGGGAGGACCTGCCAGGTGGCTGGCCGACGGTGATCCGTTCTTCGTTGCCTGGGCCCCGAACGACCCGGTCATCGCCGCCCATGTGGCAGAAGAACGGGTGGCGCTGTTCGACCCGGCCGGAGCAGCGGCATTCGGTACCGTTGACGACGAGGGGCCCGGCAGCGTGCCTGCTCCCGGATCGGGCGATCCCGTCGCCGGTGACGATTTGGTCGGCGGCGGTGGGTTCTCCTCCCCGGCGTGGCTCGACGATCGGACGCTGGTGGCGGTGGTGTCGGGATCGATCAGCACGATCGACGTTCAGAGCGGCTCGGTGGAACCACTGGTGGCCGTCGATGGACCGGTTCACTTCGTGTTGAGTCCGGATCGTTCCCGGATCGCCCTGCAGGGTGTGGTTGATCCGAACGAGGACGACGTCCTGGAGGTCGGCCTTGTCCCCGCGCAGGACGATGCGGCCGACGGCTCCCTGATCGTCATCGATGTGGCCGATCGACGTGTCGAGGTCGTCGCCGATCGACCGGTGGTGGCCTGGGAATGGAGCCCCGACAGCACGAAGCTGGCCTGGCTCGAACTCGACGGTCCGATATCGCGGCGGCGCGGACGGTGGCGATTCTGGTCGGCCGACGGCCCTGTCGTCGGTGACGCCCGTTCCCCAACGGTGCAGTTGTCGATTAAAGAAGTGGTTAACTATCTGCCATTTTTTGCCCAGTACAGTTTCAGCCTCCACCGATGGTCCCCGGACTCCTCCGCGTTCGCGCTGGTCGGATCGATCGGGGGTCGCGACGGTGTCTGGATCCACCTCGTCGACGTGCCCGCCGCGCCGGTCCTCGTGGCCCCGGGAGACGTCGTTAGCTGGGGTTTTGGCCCGACGCCGTCACCGGACGCCGGCCGATCACCGGCCTAGAGGCGGCCCGCTGGACCCGGCCATTGGCCCGCTGACCACCTCGCTACCGCCCTGTCCGCCGTAAGGCCCGGCACCGCCGTTTCCTCGCCGGCATAGGGAGGGTTTCCCGTTCCCTGGTCGAGCTCGTGGCTCGATGATGGTGAAGCGCGAGACAGCAGAAAAAACACGCGCTATCGTCGTTACCCAACATCGCAGTGATCGAGGCTTTGCGGAAAATTTGGCGGCTCTGGCATGGTGCGGCCATCTTGATCCTCGGCCGACGTCAGTGGGATTTTGAATCCGTCCCTGTCCGGGGCTGGTCCTGATTCGGTGGCCTCCACCGATCGGCCGGTCGTCGGGACGCAGGGATACCTCCGCCGCAAGGAATGACAATATGAATGATCAGCAGTCGCCGCCTGCTTTTGATCCCCAGTTCCCCCAACCGCCGCAACCCGTGAGTCGAACGTACCGGGAGTCCGCGCTCAGCGACCAGGAGACGTTCGCGCTTCTTGCCGAGTCGATGGCCAACGGCCGCAACGGCAACGGCACGAACGGTCAACCTGCGAACGGCCACGCCGTGAATGGCAACGGCACGAACGGTCACGCCGTCACCGGCCATCAGCCCGTCAACAGCCACGCTGTGAACGGCCATCAGCCCGTCAATGGCCACTCGGTCGACGATCGCATCGGAGATCGGCCGACCAGCGGCCAGGACCGCCTCGCTTCGGACGATCATGGGTCAGGCCGGAAAGGGCCGCTCTCGAAGTTCGCGCGACCGGAGTGGCGCTTGATTGAGCCGGCACCCCGAAGCGGCGGCCCAGCGACCGATGCCGTTTCGACCCGGGGCGACATGCCTCCCGTCGTGCCGTTCCGGATCGGTTCCCCCGGACTCGATGCCGTGCCCACCGACGACCGGATGAACGGATCGTCGGAGGATACGACGAACGGTCGACGTCGCTTCGACTGGTCGACGCCGATCCTGGTCGACGAGCAGTGGGAGCTCGTCGATGCGCCCGACGGCCTCGACCCCATACACGGTCGTATCACCGAGGTCATCGACCTCACCCGGGTTCCCCCCGCCGTGATCGACCTCGACCTCGATCCCGACCTCGATCTCGACCTCGATCCCGTCCCCGACGATCCCGACCTCGATCTCGACGCCGCGGTTGCGATGATCGATCAGGAGTTCCTCCACGTCGACCCACCGATGGAATCTCCGGTCACCTCCAACGATCAACCTGAGGCCACCATCCGAATCCTGCCCCCCTTCGAGGAGTCCAAAGATGCCGAGTCCCTTCCTCCCCTGGTGTTTCTCAACACGCGGGGCGACATCATGCCCCGTGTCGGTGAAACCTCGAACGACAGGAATGGCGATACATTCGACAGGACGGCGGCTGGTTGGGATGGGGGCGAGCCGCCAGTGGCAGTGGCGACCAGCGCAAGCGGAGTCGAGAACATGGCGGACCCGAGGGGAGACATCGAGCCGACAGCCGATATTGGGCGCGCCATCGAACCTCCCGCCGATTTCGTCGAGCCGGGTTTGACCAATGTGGGCGATACGCAGGTTCTTCACCCTCGGGCCACGTCGGAATCGTTCATCGGCCAAGCCGTCGATTCGCCGCTCGTCTTCTTCGATCCTGGCCCGGCTCACACCGCGGCGCCTCCGCCGGCCACGAACAGTGTCGACGCCGACCCCCGTCTCGACGAGCTGCAGCGTATCTTCGACCAGTATTCAGGTCCGGTCATCGCGGTCATCGCGAGCATCGCGGGTGACCGTCGAGCGATCGATGAAGCGCTCCAGTCCACGTTCGAAGCGGTGTGGAAGACCGTCGACACGTTTGACCCCGAACAACCGCGGGGCCCGTGGATGTTCACCCTCGCTCGGCGCCAGGCCACGGAGCAGGTCGATCTGGCCCGTCGCCTGGAGCGGGATTCGAAGCCGGGTCGCTATCCGGTGCCCTCACACCGCCAGGACGAGGCCATCACGGTCGACAAGTCTTGGGAGGCGTGGGAGGTGCGGCTGGCGGTCGACCAGCTGACCGAGGCGGAACACGACGTCCTTCGTCTCATTCACAACGAAGGGCTGATCCATCCGGAGATCGCCGCTCGGCTCCACACCACCGTGGGTGCCGTCAAGTCGCATGCCTACAGCGGGTCGCACCGGCTGGTCGAGTTGCTCGACCACGTCATCCGTCCCGACGCGACCGACGAGCTGACGGTCGACCAGGCGTCAGCCCTGACCTGGTACCTGGCCGGAGTGGCCGACGGTTCTGATCTGGGGTCCGAGGAGCGTTTCGCGGTGAAGCGGGTTCAGGGCCAGCTGGCCAGCGCCACCGCCTGGATCAATCCCGACGCTCATGCCCGGGAACGCGTCGTAGGGTTTGCACAACGCACCCTCGACGATCCGGGTCCGCTGGCCAGCGGCGAGCATCGGGGCCTCGCCTACCTCGGGATCGGCGGGCCGGGCGTACCGGTCGACGCGGCCCGGCCCGACGTAACCGGTCGTCATCAGGCCGTTGCCGAACCGGCCAAGTCGAGCGGCTGGCCGTGGTTGATCGTGGGGCTGTCGGCCGTCGGCCTGATCGCGCTTATCGCAGCGTTCTCGCTCCGATCGGGCTCGACCGATGAGGCATCGGAGACGGTTCGTCGATACGAGATGCAGGCGTCCGGCCTCGATACCGATGCGACCGGCGTCGTCGAGATCACCACGGTCCCGACCGGGTCCCGATACGAGTTGGAGTTCGGCGGCCTCGATGCCTCGACCGACGAGTTCTTCTACGCCGCCTGGCTGCAGAGCACGGCCGGCGGCGGCGTCGTTCCGCTGGGCACCTTCAGCTGGCAGGCCGCTGGCGATCCGCTGGTACTGTCCGGGCCGACCTGGTCCGACGCATACGACCTGTTGGTGATCACCCGAAGCGCAACGATGACCCGGGTGTCGATCGACGATCCCCCGGTCCTCTCGGTGTCGATCGAATAGCGAGGGGGCGGTCGCGGCGAACATCGACCGGATGCTCTTCGACGAGTTCTACGGATCGACGCTCGACTCGAGCGGATCCGGATCGATCTGCCAACCGAGTCTGTTGTGCCCGATCGGGCTGGTGTAGAAGACCATGATCCATCGGGTCGAGGGGCCGGCGCCGACGGTGACCGCGGCACCGTAGTAGCCGTCTCCGGTGAACGTACCCATCCACGAATAGTCGGTCACCCCTGGCGGCAGGGTCGACTGGGCCATTACGGCGTTGGCCAGACCCTCCTCCAATGTGACGATGACGACCTCATCGGCGGTGTCGCCCTCGTTCCGGATCAGGCGGTCGGCGTAGACCTGAGCGCCAGTGAGCGGCCGGATACTCAGACCTTCGACCGTGCCGTGCCCGCAGTACCAGTGGGTACCAGGCGGGTACCAGCGGAGATACCCCGACAGCGGGCGGGCGGTGGCCGTCTCGCGGACGAAGTCCTCCGACTCGGTCAGCACGACCGCCATCTCGCCCCTGGTGTACCCGGTGTTGAGCGCAGTGGTCCAGTGCCGGCGGACCTGTGGTGACGGCGGCGGATTTCGGGTGTTGTCGTAGAGCAGCTCCACGAACTCCGACGATGTCTTCGGGCCGTGCAGCCGGTCGAATTCGGCCGATCGAATCAGCTGATTGGCGATGGCGGGCAGATTGGCCTCGCCGGACATGTAGCGCTCGGACCAGTGAAATGCCTCGTTGAGGTCAGGTTCGCGCACGAAGATGGCCAGGTAGAGCCGGCGAATCGAATCGGTCATCTCCGGGCAGGCACTCTCCGGCGGTCCGTCGGCGTCGACCGAACCGGGCGCTCCGGTGATGGCGAGTGAGGTGAGGAGCAGCGCCAGCGCAGCCGTCCGAAGCAGGAGGCGTGCCAGATGACTGCGCGACCCGTCGAACCGGCCGTCGTGACGGCTGTGGTGCCCGAGATTCTGGGAGGTTGTCCGCCGGTATCCGGTCGGTACCGACTGTGCGTGGGTGGCCACGGTTCCCGCTCCGGTCAGGCCCGATTTCCTGGTCGTTTGCTTGTCGGGCATGGTAGCAGCATGTCGAAAGGGTTTTCGAACTGAACTTGTCGACCGACATCAAATCATGAGGGTGATCGTCCGGCCGTTCGTCTGGGTGAATCCGCCCGGGTGGGATCGTCATATCCGGCACGCGGGGGCGCCATTGCCCTCTTTTTCGGGGCTCGGAACCCTCTCGTCTGGCGCCGATCCGGGAGATTGTCCTAAATGAGGTAGTCCGTAATCATCGATTTTGTCTCTAAATGTCGATGCTTGTTGCACTGGCAGATAACAATGGAGTGCTTGACAATATGCTGTATTATTTTTATTGGTGACCGTTGAGACCCGCATGGCATTCGAGAGGCGTCAGCCCTCCGTCGACCTTCGATCTTTTCTCGATCCCCTGAAGCCGGGTGAATACTTCGACTGCGGTGGGGCGCGGCTCTACGGCATCGATGAGGCACTCGAAGCCGAGGCGCTGCGTCGTGGCCGTGCGGTAGGCGACGATCAGTTCCAGCTGGTGGCCACCGACGGTGGATTGATCTTCTGCCGGGCCTCGATCATGTTCGCAATCGCCGCCCGGTGGAAGGACCTGACGATCGGTCGACCGGAGGACGGGACCCGGTCGGGTGAGGTCATGCTCCCGATCAGTTGGCCTACCCACGGTGATCTCCAGTTCACCGTCAGCCGCCGCCTCGGCAGCAACGTCTTCCGTCGTTGGTTGCAGCTTCAGGCTCAGGCGACGCGAAGGAGCCAGGTCGAACAGGACGTGCGATTCGAGCGTACGACTTCGCCCGCAACGACTCCGACCGACGGCCACTCCCACCCGGCGGCCAACGGGCAGACCGCAATGGAGTCGACCGACATCCGTCACCCCGAACGAAACGGGTTCTCCACACCGGCCGACGTCGAATCAGCACCTTCGGAGGACTCCCACCGAAACGGCAAGCGAAACGGAAACGGTTCGAAGTCGGCTGGTTCGGTGTTGCAGCTCGACGACTCCGATCGGGAGGCGATCGCCTACGCCACACAACAGCAACAACGCCGGCGAGGTCACCGAGGCCAAGCCGATGTCGACCCGATCGCGCACCGTGGTCAGGGCAAGCTGACAGTCGATCCGCTGGCGACGCTCGACGCAGCGGTCGTCGACGAGTGGGTCGACGACCGCGTGCCCCACGCCTCTTCATCCTCGCCGTCGACCGGCCGGGCCACCGTGCGACGAACGGATCCGCCGCGCCACGGTCCGATCAAGAAATCGCTTTTCGAGGGCGATACAACGGCCGACCCGTTCAACGGTCACGAGCTCGACGTCGACGACCGCGACGCCGTCCGCTTCGAGATTCGCCAGGCGCCACGGGATTCGGAACCGTGGGCCGGTGTCGATGTTGATGCCGATGAACAGGACGCCACCGCGACACAGTTCATGCGGCGCACCGTCGACGGCACCGACATCTTTCCCGCCGGAACGTCGGGCCGGGACGCCGACGCATTCGGTCGGCCGGTCGACCCCGCCGGTCGTGGCGGTCGTGGCGGACGATCGCCGGAAACCGTCGGCGCGCGGCGCAGCAGGCGCGTGAAGGTTCCCGTTCCGGAAATCAGCGGAGCCCGCCTGCATGTCGCCGACTCATCCGAGTCGCGTGTCGGGTCAAGCCTCGACATCCGGTCGACCCTGCTCTCCGGGCGGCGGGAGGCGGACTGGGTGGACATCCTTCGCCGGCGGCAGGTGCTCATTCTCGGCCTGGTCACGATCTTCGCTCTTGGATTGATCGCCCTCATCGGGTTCCTTTCCGGCGACGGCGATTCGAGCGGGACGTCCGCAGGCATCCCGGCAGCCGCCGACAGCGGGGCCGTGGCCGATCCGGCCGCGGTCGGCGCCGATGACTCCACGATCGACCAGGGCGCCGTCGGTTCCTCGACCACAGTCGCCGCGTCGGCCGGCGCTGCGGCCGGCGCCGCCACCATCGACTCGACGGCACCGACGTTGCGGGTCAGCAGCACGTCGGTTCAGATCTGTCACTCGAACTACGGCGGTTGCGTTCCGGTCGCCGCCGACGTCGACTGCGAGGGCGACGGCGACGGTCCGGCCTTCCAGGCCACACCGGTGGCCGTCTTCGGTGACGACGTCTATGAGCTCGACACCGACGACGATCGCGAGGCCTGCGAGGCCGACCAACCTCGGCTCGACGCCGCCGGAGGCGGTGGTTGACGGCGTCGACGGATCGGCCTGTGGTCAGCCGGCCGCCGGTGGTTCCGCCAGCACCAGGCCGCACCACTCGTCGATGACCATCCGATCGACGACATCGATCGTCGCACGTCCGGCCCGGTAGGCGGCCACCACCCGATCGGCCTGGTGGGCGAGAAAGCCGGCCACCACAAGCACCCCGCCGGGTGCCAGGAGCGCTCCGGCGGAGGCGGCCACGTGCTCGTGGACGACCAGCAGCACGTTGGCCACGATCAGGTCGAACCCCGCTCCGGCGCGGTCGGCGACCGCCGCCACCTCGTCGATGTCGCCGTGGACGAGTCGCACGTCGACGCCGTTGGCCGCGGTGTTGAATCGAGCCGACTCGATGGCGTTCGGGTCGACATCCGACGCCATGATGTCGATCGCTCCGAGGCGGTGGGCCGCGATGGACAACACCCCGGAGCCGGTCCCGAGATCAAGCACCCGTCGGGGGGATTGCGTCCCTGAGCCGTCTGCACCGGCGGCGCTTCGGAGTCCGCTCATCAGGTCGAGGCAGAGCCGGGTCGTCGGATGCCCGCCGTGGCCGAAGGCCGCCCCGGCCACCACGGGGAAGTGGTCGGTCCCCGTCGCCGTCGTCAGGTCGACGTCGACCGCCTCGTGGCGGATCCAGCTCTCGTCGACCGGCTCGATGTCGGCCATCAGGCCGTGCTGCGCCGCCAGGCCACAGGCCGTTCGGGCCGTGTCCAGCCCGTCGAACCCGGCCACCAGGGATGCCGACAGCTCGGCCACGCCGCTCGTGCCCAGATCCCACAGGTCTGACACCAGTGCGGCGTGGTGCTCCAGCAGGTCCGACGACGGTGACCCCCCGTCGACCCGGTGCGAAGTGTAGCGAACCAGCCAGGGCACCTGAACAGCCTACGGAGCCGGCCGGTGCCGTACGATCGTTGATGTGTCCGCATTCGATCCAACCGCGTCCGGCTCCCCGGCGTCCGAGCCGAACGCCGGGCATCCCGAATCGCCGGTGTTGGCCGCGATCGACATGGGAACCAACTCGTTCCACATGATCGTGGCCCGAGGTGCGGCCGACGGTGGGTTCGAAGTGATCACCACACAGAAGGACATGGTCCGCCTGGGCCGGGGAAGCGGCGAGATGAAGCTGCTGACCCCGGAGGCCATGGACCGGGGGATCGCCTCGCTGAAACGGATGCTCGCGGTTGCCTCGAGCTACGGCGCCACGGTGTTCGCGGTGGCGACCAGCGCCGTCCGGGAGGCCAGGAACCAGTCGGAGCTCCTCGAGCGGGTGACGGCGGAGACAGGGCTCGTGGTCGACGTGATCAGCGGCTTCGAGGAAGCCCGGCTGATCCACCTCGGCGTGCTTCAAGCGCTACCCGTGTTCGACAAGCGAATACTGATCGTCGACATCGGCGGCGGAAGCACAGAGCTCCTCGTCGGCGCGGGGGACACGATCAAGGCGGTGCGAAGCGTCAAGTTGGGTTCGATCCGGTTGACCGATCGGTTCTTTCGGACCGAGACCGGCGATGACACGATCACGAACGCCCGCCGGGTCGAGCGGTGCCGCCGCTACGTTCGCAGCGTCCTGGCCGGAGCCGCCCACGACCTCGAGCCTCTCGGCCACGAAGTCGCCATCGGCAGCTCCGGAACAATCCTGGCCATCGGCTCGTTGATCGCGGCCCGGCGAGGAGAAGATCCGGCTTCGACCAACGGCTTGGTCTTCACGGCCGACGAGTTGTCGGACCTGATCGACCGCCTGGTCGCCTCGACGGTCGCCGAGCGGCTGGCCATGGACGGGATGGACGAGGGTCGGGTCGACATCATCGTCGGCGGAGCCCTGCTACTCGAGGCCGTGTTCGAGATGCTCGGGGTGTCGGCGATGACGGTGTCGACCTACGCCCTCCGGGAAGGTGTGCTCTACGACCGCCTCTCGGCCCATCAGCGAGGAAACACTCGGCTTTCGGACCTGCGTCGGTCGAACGCGCTGCGCCTCTCACAACAGCTCGATCCCGATTCGCGGCACACGGAGGTCTGCGCCCGGCTCGCCATTCGCCTGTTCGACGAGACACGGTCACTC
>JAOUGG010000543.1 GCA_029857855.1 Acidimicrobiia bacterium
AGATGCAGGCGGCCCGGGCGCTGGTCAGCGACGAGATGCAGGAGGTGTTTGCCGAGCGGGACGACTCGATCGAGCACATTCCCATCGGCACGATGATCGAGGTGCCGCGGGCGGCTCTGACCGCCGCCGAAATCGCCGCGCACGCCGAGTTCTTCTCGTTCGGGACGAACGACCTCACGCAGACGACCATGGCTCTCAGCCGTGATGACGCCGAGGCCAAGTTCCTGCTTGATTACCTGGCGAATCAGATCATCGACGACAACCCGTTCCGCACGCTTGATGAGCCTGGAGTGGGGCGGCTCATGGCGATGGCCACCGAGGAGGGTCGAGCCACCAGGCCCGATCTACTCGTCGGCATCTGCGGTGAACACGGCGGTGAACCAGCCTCGATCGCCCTTTGCCAGCGCCTTGGCCTGAACTACGTGAGCTGCTCGGCCTACCGGGTGCCCGTCGCCCGGCTCGCAGCGGCGCACGCCGCCTTGCTGATCGATAAGGGATGATGGCGGAAGCAGCGGCGGGGAGCGGCCTCGGGCTACGGGCTCGGGCTACCCGGTGATCGGAGAAGCCGTTACCACGATGTTGTCCTCGTAGCTCCTTGCGTCGTAGTCGAACTCGCCACCGCAGGTGATGAGTGCGATTTTCGACGGCCCGGAACGGGCGAACACGGAATCGAACGGTAGATCGGTCTTGTCGACCTGCACCAGCTCGTCGACGGCCCAGGTCTGTGATGATCCGTCGTCGAATCCGATGGTGACCAGATCGCCTGGCTCGAGCCGGTCCAGGTAGCGGAAGGCGCCGGGGATACCGCTCGAGGCGATGTGGCCAGCGAGCACGGCCGACCCAGCTTCACCCGGTGTCGGCCCGTAGCGGTACCAGCCGACATCGAGGGGCGGCGGGACGGTCATCTCGCCGTTGCTCTCAACTCCCACCGCCCGCACGGGTGTTTTGGTGAGCCCGAGCCGTTCGATTGAGATGGTGGTCGGTACCGGCTCGGTCGCGGCTGACGCTGCGGCCAGCTCGTCGATGCCCCGGGCCGGCGGAAGCGAAAGGTCCTCGTCCGTGAGCGCAAGACCGGTCGACGACCGGTCGGTCGCCGAGTCGCCCGTTGTGGCGTCTCCCGAATCGGAGGAAGAGGACCCTCCCGCCGAGGCTGCGGCCGAGTCGGCGACCTGCGTCTCTGCGCTCGCCGACAGGGAATCAGTCCGCTGGCAGGCGGTCGCCGTCATGAGTAAGACGACGACCGCCAAAGCCAGCCAGCGGAGGGAGTTCATGCCGTCGGGCCGGGGTTGTCGAACACCAACGGCATCGGATCAGGCCTGCTTGGCGAGCAGACGACGGGCAACCGATCCACCGCCCAGAAGGGCGACGGCGCCGGCGACGGCAGCGAGGGCAAGACCGATCGGCAGACCCTGATCAACGGGGGAGTCGCCGGTGTTGACGGCGGTGGGCGTCGGGCCGAGATCGGTGATCGACTCGGTGATCACCTCGAGGCCGTCATCCAGGGAACCGGTGGCGTACACGATGAGCGAAGCACCCTCGGTGATCGGCAGATCGGCCGGGCCGATGACGACGGGCTCGTCGGCTCCGGTCGGAACGACCTCGGCACTGATCGTGCCGGCGGGCAGATCGGCCGAAGCCTCGGCACCGTTGGCCAGGTTGCTGAAGGCGACCTCACCGTTGGCCTTCACATCGACGGCGGGGGCGGCTGCAGCGTGGCGGACGACCAGACGACCGTTGCCGGCCTCAATGGTGGACACGTCGTTCTCGAACACGGCGATGGCAGGATTGCCGTCGGCATCGAGGTGGGCGAACACCGTGTAATTGCCCGAAGCGGGGACGGCGAGGTCGCCGGCGTCAATCAGTACGTCGTCGGCTCCGGCGGCCTTGACCTGAACCGCAGTCAGGGTCTGACCGGCGAAGCTCGACAGGTCCTGGGTGTCGGAGAAGGAGAAACCTTCGAAGACCGCAGCGCCGTCGACGTACACATCGACGTCAACGCCGGGGATCCCGTGTATAAGGTGGACACGGGCGCCGTCTGATTGGGCGCTCGATGGCATGGCAAACATCAGTAGGCTCAAGACAACCGCCAAGGCGGCGAATATCGATTTCTTCATGGTAACTCTCTCCAAGTTGAAGGTTGGTTGCACGACTCGGTTCGAGCGTGCCTTGTCGTATCCTGTTACGAGGGTGAACGGTGTGTGGATGCACCAGAAACGACAAATATCGGCAATCCGGCAGACTCAAGGCGCAAAATGGTGTGTGATGCATCCAAACTCCGACGACAGGCGTTTCGACTTGTGTGACAGCAGCACTCCAAATCCGTACGACGCCACTTCCGGGTCTTGTCGGTACGTCGCGGAGAGGATCGGTCCGCTTGTCTGATCTGGAACAGCGATTCCGTGACGGTGTCCCGGGTGCCCTGGCCGAGGCGTACGAAGCCCATGGCTCGCTCGTGTTCTCGTTTTGCCGGCGTCGCCTCGACGCCGAGTCCGCCCGTGACGTGACCCAAGAGGTGTTCGTCTCCGCGTGGCGCTCCCATCACCGGTTCGACCCAGAAAAAGGTTCGTTGCGAGGCTGGCTCATGTCGATCGCCAAGAATCGGGTCGTCGACCTGTACCGGCGCCGATCCCGCCGGCCACAGACCGTGTCGGCCTTCGACGGCGAACCACCGCCGGACCTGGCACAGGCCGAGGTCACCATTGGTCGAATCGCCGATCGGATGGTTCTGGCCGAGGCCTTGACGGAGTTGCCGGACCGGGCACGGAAGGCCGTCGAGTTGTCGTTCTACGATCAGTTGACGCACGAGGAGATCGCCACCCGAACCGGTGTCCCTCTCGGCACGGTCAAAAGCGACATCCGCCGCAGTCTGTTGAAGCTCCGCCGCAACCTGGAGGGCAGCCTCGAGCAGGAGGAGGTGGGACGTGGCCGGTGAACTGAGTTCCGTCCCCGGCCCGAACACGCCCGAGGAGGATTTCCGTCGTCTGGAGGACGAGCTCGGCCGCCTCGCTCGTGAGCTGACCGAGGACGACGTCCATCTCGAGGCGCCGCCTCTCGATCTCTGGTCGTTGATCGAGGCCGAAGCGGAAGCCGACGTGTCCTCTGTCAGCGGTGCCGCGGCCGACGAGCAGGCTGAATCCCGTACCCCCCGTGAGATCGGCGGCGCACGGCTGCGCACGTCGAGAATCGGTACTCCCCGGGGTCTCGGGGCATCGCATCGCACCCCGACCCCGGCGCAGGTCTCCGAGCTTCGATCCCGTTCGGGCTTCTACAGCATTCCGGCCGCACTGGCCGTCGCCGCCGCACTGGCCGTCGTGCTCGCCACCGGCGCCGCGCTGATCGTTCGCACCTCCAACGCCGAT
>JAOUGG010000021.1 GCA_029857855.1 Acidimicrobiia bacterium
CGGAGTTCTCGGATTGAGACTTCGGACATGGCAAGATCGTATCACGTGTGATACGGGAGGGAAAGCAGATTGTCGACGTCGCACAAGGCGGTCCCTGGGTCCGAATGGCCAGGAAAGGGATCCGGATCAGGGTGCTTCGGGTCACGAAGCGACGAGGTGGGCGCTCCAAGGAGCGCGTGTACTTTGGGTTAAAGTCCCCCCTCCGACACTTCTCGCGAAAGCCCTTGTATTGGTCAGAGCGTTTAGCGCTCGTCGGCCGGGGCTTCGTCGTGGGAGGTCGCAACGCTGTGACCTGGGGTTTTGTCTCCGTGTCGGGCGTGGGGGTCGAAGTCCCACGCCCCTGCGAGTGGGACGACGAAACGCCTGGTCAGCGGCCCACGGATCCGTAGGGTGTCGCTCTGCAAATGGATCTGCAAATGTCCGTTCCGTTTTGGGGCTTTGAGGCCGGTCGATCGATATTCCCGGGCAGATGCGCTCCATGAGCAAGCCATCTCTGTTGTCACCGCGCTCGCGGCAGACCCAAATGTTGAGCCACCGGGCTCTCCACCTCAAGTCACGACACGCCTTCCAAGCTTAGATGTGGGTTCGATTCGCATCGTCCGCTCGCATGTGATGTCTCGCGACATCGGAAAGATCGAACCACGGTTCGGGTACGAGTCGCCGGGGTGGGCGGGGTAGCGTATCCTCGCCAGATGGTGCGCTTTCGTGATCTCGGAGTGAAGATCGGTACGCTTCCGACGGGCCCCAAGAACGCCATCACCGACATTCCGGGCGTTCTCGTTGGTCACTGCACCGTGATTCACGACGAGCCCCGCATCGCCCGGACCGGTGTGACCGTGATCTCGCCGCGCAATGACCGGATTTGGGAGGATTACGCGTTCTGCGGTTGGCACAGCTTCAACGGCAACGGTGAGATGACCGGTATCCCGTGGATCGAGGAGTCGGGCATGCTCGGGTCGGCGATCGGGTTGACAAACACCCATCAGGTCGGGCTCGTACGGGACACGTTCGTGAAGTACTCGGTCGAGTCCGGCTTCACCGACGGCTTCATCCTGCCGGTGGTTGCCGAGACCTACGACGGATGGTTGTCCGACATAGACGCCTTCCATCTCGACGAGAGCCACGTCCGGCAGGCGATTGGCGAATTGTCCGACGGGTCGGTGCCCGAGGGAAACGTGGGTGGTGGCACCGGCATGATCTGTCACGAGTTCAAGGGGGGCATCGGCACATCGTCGCGAGTGGTCGACGACAGGTGGACCGTCGGCGTTCTCGTCCAGGCCAACTACGGGGTCCGCCACGACCTGCGCATCGACGGCGTCCCGGTGGGTCGCCTTATCGGCGACGTCGACGTCCCGCTGGCGTGGAAAGAGCCGTCCGACGCACGGGAGGGTTCGATCATCGTGATCGTCGGCACCGACGCGCCGTTGATTCCCGTGCAGTGCCGGCGCCTCGCCCAGCGTGCCACCGTCGGGCTGGCGAGGGTGGGCGGCACAGGACGAAACGGATCGGGCGACATCTTCTTCGCGTTCGCAACCGGTAACCGGCTCCCGGCCGCAACACACGGTCTTCACCGGCTCGACATGGTCCCCCATGACGAGTTGAACCCCTTCTTTGACGCTGTCGCCGAGGCAACCGAGGAGGCCATCCTTAATGCCTTGTGTGCCGCGGAGACCATGCAGGGCCACCGCGGTCGAACAGCACACGCGCTTCCCGTCGACCGTGTTCGCGAGCTCCTGGAAGGCGGGCGGCACGCGTCATGAACCCGATGCCGACCCACCGAAGGTCTCGCCATCGGTCCCGACCCTGCCGGCAGCCTCTCGGAGGTCATCTGGCTCGAACTCGCCGAGGTCGAACTCGTGATCCACGCCATGCCGCTACGGCCCGTCTTCAATGACCTGCTCCCGACCGGGGAGGACCCGACAACATGACCGCTCACAAGACCAAGACCGGACGCATTCTGACCGATGCGGACCTGGATGCCTTGGCTGACGAAGTCGAAACGACCGAGTACGACGTCGAAGAGCTCCAAACCCGTCGCCTCGCCGTTGGTGAGCAGGTGCCAGGCGATGACCAAGATGGAGTGGCCAACCGCGACCGCAGCGCGCTGGGGTCCGCGCCGGCCTCGGATTTGGGCGTATTGGGCGGCGAGGTAGGTGTTCTTCGATCGTCCGGCGGCCTGGCCGGCTTCGATCAACGCTTTGCGGAGCCACTTGGAGCCTTTGGTTGTCCGGCCAGACTTGCGTTTGCCGGCGGACTCGTTGTTGCCGGGGCACATGCCTGCCCAGGATGCGAGGTGTCCGGCGGTGGGGAAGCGGGACATGTCGGCGCCGATCTCAGCGAGGATCACCTGGGCTGTCCTGCGGGACACCCCGGGGATTGTCACCAACAATGTCACCGCCGCTTCGTAAGGGTCCAGCAACTCATCGATACGGTCGCCGAGGGTCTGGATCGTGGTGTCGATCTGGTCGATGGGGGCCAGCATCGATGATGCGATGAGGGCGTGGTGTTCGTTGAACCGCCCGGCCAAGGCGTCTTGGAGCTGGGGGATCTTCGAGCGGAGCCGGCCCTTGGCCATCTCGGCCAGCACGGTGGTGTCGCGTTCACCGGCGATCAGCGCGTCGATCATGGCCCGACCCGATTTGGTCAACACGTGTGACGCTACCGACGAGAGTTTCACGCCGGCGTCTTCGAGGACCTTGTGGAGCCGCTGGACCTCCCGGGAGCGTTCCTCGGCCAAGGCTTTGCGGTAGCGGGTCAGGTCCCGCAACGCCCGGAACGGCTCAGGCGGAATGAACGACGGGCGCACCCGACCAAGCTCACCTTGCGTTCGCTCAACCAGTCAGCGAGCTTCAGTAGCTGAGAGGTGGTGGTGCCAAAGCTGGCCACCTCCTCCCGGCGCCCGCCGGCTCTGTCCGGTGTTCGGGCGCACGCCACAACGGTGTCGCGGTGCACGTCCAAGAACGCGCACCGCTCGACGACGACTTCCATGACAACCTCCTCGGGGTCCTGAGTACGGTTGCCGGTCCGGAAGGGGGCTTGTCACGAAGAGACTGAGATACGTGCTCGGAGCAACAGAACGGAGCGCCCAAGCCCCACCGGTTCAAGCTAATGACGGGCTCCAGGTGCGCCATAGTAAACAACCGACCTCTGACCGGACCGACACTCTGATTCTCATCCGAACGAGGGCGTCCCCGCCAGCGGACATGAGAGCTAATGGCAGCAAGCGGCAACTGGCGGCAGCGAGCGGCAAGTAGCGTCCCGGCCGGTCGCCAGTTGCCGCTCTTTGCCGCTCTTTGCCGCTTGCTGTCGCGTATTGCCGTCGGCTGCCGGGTTGGGGTGGTGAGTTCACACCCCGTTCTACGGATCATGGCTCAACCGGATCGAAGCCCAGTTTCAGGCACTGCGCTACTTCACGGTCGACGGCACCGACCACCCCGACCACACCACCCAAGAACGAATGATCCGGCGCTACATCGCCTGGCGCAAACCGCCACGCAGCCAACCAACGACTTGTCGACATCGTCAAGCGCGCAAACGTTGCCTGCACGAGGCCAGCTAGCCCGAGTGGCCGCGCAGCGAAACGTCCACCCTCGTTCTTGGATCCGCCGGGGACGGCACGGGAATCGCGCCGCTATCGGCCCCAAGGATCCGGCGGCGACGCTGTCGATCCCATGCGAGGTCGAGAACGATCAGCGCGAGGTTGCCGAACGCGGCCGCTCCGAGCATCGATGTGATGATCGAGAAGAGCCATCCGCCCGCTCCGAATCCCAGCCAGGCACCGAGCAGGGTCCCTCCCGCCGCCACCGCCAAGCCGGTGATTTTCGTTTCGGTCGCCCAGCGGCGCTTCACCCAGGCCAGGTAGAGGCCGAGCCAGATCGGCACAGCCACCGACAGGACGACCACCAGCGGGCCAGTGATCGGGACACCGTCGGTGAAGGCGAGGACGATCAGCGCGCCGAGGAACCAGCCGCCCACCCCGAGCACGAGCGGAGACAGCGATCGCAGGGCGGCACTCGCCACCGGCCCGAAGGCACCAGCCCGGTACACCCAGCCGGCCATGGCCACGAGGATGACGATGGCAAGCAGCGCGAGACCGATCATCATGGCGACGAGTCGTTTGGCGAAGGTTCCGATGGTGGTGTCTGGGGTGAAGTCGACCAGCTGAGTTGTGTACTGCGAGTCGTCGACCTCCCCGGTGTCGAAGTAGGTGTTGATCAGGTGGGTACCCGCCTCCGGCTGTTCGCGGTAGAAGCTCACCGTGTGCCCGATCCCGGGCAACACGACCTGGTGGCCGTTCGGTAGGTGCGGGAGCAGCTCCTCAGCGGCCGGCTCGGGCGGCGTCGTCCCGTCGAGCTCCCCGCTGATCAGCAGTGTGTCCACGTCCGAGGTCTGCACCTGCCGGTACTCGTCCTCACCGTTCACGGCCGGCCAGGCGTCGCCCAGCGATCCACCGATCCAGGTGTAGGCCGATGCAGAGGAGGCCACGTTGAGTTCGCCGACCTGCCAGTCGGAGGAGAAGTAGTCGTTGGCGGCTTCGACGTCGAGCCTTGCGGCGGCGGCGCGCTGGCCCCAGATCCAGGGGACCTCACCCATGAAATCGGGGAACGCGGAGAAGAACCACAGCCCGCTGGGGTCGCCTTCGCCCGCTGACAGCCAGGCGTCGATGGTGTAGGGCGCACCTCCACCGTTGAGGACTCCCGCTTTGGTCGTCGACTCCATGATCCCGAACAGCGAGAAGGCCCGCACGGTGTCCTCATCGATCGGGAGGAATAGCCACCGGTCAGGCATGTCGGCGGACACGGCAAGCATGGTGGCGGCCAGGTCGTCGGTGCGCCGGCGGCAGTCGCCGTCCTCGGCGCACAGCTCGGCGTAGCGGCCGATCAGACGGTCGGTGTCCCCGTCGTACCAGAAGTAGTGCCCGGGCGGGTTCACCCCGATCATCACCGACCGGTGGATCCGCTCGGGATGACGCCAGGAGTAGATCATGGCGGTTCGGGTGCCGGCGCTCTCGCTCAGAAGGTTGATGCGGTCATAGCCGAGTGCGGCTCGGGCTGTCTCCAGGTCGTCGACCTGGTCGACGAGTCCGTAGCCGGCGAGATCGATGCCGTCGCCGGTCAGCCGGTCGGCGCAGGCCCGGAAGGCGTCGGCAACGGCACCGTAGGTCTCCTCACCGAGGAGATCCGTCGAGTGCCCGAGGGCGTCATCGACCTCGGGGCAATCGAGATGGACGGAGCCGTCGACTCCTCGATACCCGACCATAACGAGATCACGGTTGGCGGTGAAGCGGCTGGCCCGAAGGTAGTCGACATTGGTGACGCCGGGGCCTCCTTCGAGGTAGAAGACGGGCTCGTCCGGTTGCTCGGTCTGAGAGCGGACCCGGACCACCGGGAGCGCGATCAGCCGCGACCGCGGATCGGTGCGATTCTCCGGCACCACCAGGGTGCCGCAATCTGCGGGAACGGCACCGTTCTCGGCTTCGAACATGCAAGGCTCGAGCGTCAGATCTCCAGCCTCGGCGCCTTCCGGCACGGCCATTGGCTCGTCGCCCGCGGCGAATCCGAGATACGCCAGACCGACCACGACGAGCCCAATGACTGCCAAGGCGATGATCCGGCCGGGCCTGAACAGTCGATCAGTCGATGGTTTCATTGGTTGTCCTTTCCTCCGGTGGGATACGTCGTAGGATCATGAGATCTCGACCTCGCTGACGCCGGTGGCGGTGGTGCGCTGAGCGACATAGGGGGGCAGCAGGCTGAGCGCGCTGTCCTCGCTTTCCGCGTTCACCGTCCACCAGATCTCGTGACCGCCCGAAGGGCACGATGCCAGGGTCGGCTTGTGACGAAGTGGGCTGTCGAATCCCTTGAACGAGGCGAACACGACACCGCACTCCGTTGCCCGGTGGCAATGGTGGAGCAGATAGCGGGCCATGACTACAGACTGCGGCGACTTCCGACGCCCGTCATCGGGGTAGCACCCTGATTCGTCCTCGTTTTCGTGGTGGCTGGGATTCCGGCCGATCGTATCGCCGGCCATCACACAGGTCGGGACTTTCGCCCGTACCCCCCACCGGCGGTTTCTCTAGGCTGAAGCCGAGGAGCGAGATGATGGCGACCGCCGAACACCTTGTGGGTCGCACCGAGGAGCTTCAGGTACTCGACCGGGTGCTGGCCAGGCTGGACGACGGGCACCCGGTCGCGATCGAGATTCGGGGTGAGCCGGGTATCGGCAAGACCCGACTGCTCGAGGAGCTCGGGCGGCTGGCGGAGCAGCGGGGATGGCTGGTCCTGTTCGGCTCGGCGTCCGAGCTCGAGCGGGACCTGCCGGTCTCGGTCTTCCTCGATGCCCTCGACGAGTACCTGGGCGGTCTCGATCCTGGCACCTTCGCCGGATTGGGCGAGGACGTGCGGATCGAGCTCGCTCACCTCTTCCCCTCGCTGACAGGACTTGCTCTCGGCGGCACCCCGGTCCACCACCTCGAGCGCTACCGAACCCATCGGGCCGTGCGGGCACTGCTCGACCACCTGGCGAGGTCTCGGCCACTCGTGCTCGTTCTTGACGACTTGCACTGGACCGATGCGGCGTCGGTCGAGCTGCTCGGAGCGCTCCTCCACCGCCCGCCCGTGGCGCCGGTGCTCATCGTGGCCGCAGTGCGCCCCCACCGGGTTCCGGAGCGCCTTTCCGCAGCCCTCGAGCGGGCGCACCGGGAATCAAGGCTGATCCGGGTCGAACTCGGGGCCTTGAGTCGCGACGAGGCAAGCGAGCTGCTGGGTGAAGAATTCGGCAGGGAGGCGGCGGCCGACCTGTACGAGGAAAGCGGCGGCAATCCCTTCTACCTCGAACAGCTGGCCCGGTTCCTCCACCATGGACGCATGAACACGGCCGCCACCGACTGGCGGGTGTCCGCCATTGGAGTGCCCCCCGCGGTCGCCATCTCGCTGGGCGAGGAGCTCGCCCTGTTGTCGGACAGCGCTTGCCGCCTGTTGAAAGGAGCGGCGGTGGCCGGCGATCCCTTCGCACCGGAGCTGGCGGCGGCTGCAGCGAACCTGGCCGAAGACACGGCCATGGACGCAGTCGACGAGCTCCTGGACCTCGGCCTGATACGCCCTACCGAGGTGCCGCGAAGATTTCGATTCCGACACCCCCTTCTCCGCCGAGCCGTCTACGAGGCGACCGCTGCCGGTTGGAGGCTCGGTGCCCACGAACGATGCGCCATTGCGCTGGGGGCGCGAGGTGCGTCCGCCGCGGTGCGCGCCCACCACCTCGAGCGCTCAGCTCGCGAGGGTGATCGAGGCGCGGTGGCCGTTCTTCAGTCGGCCGGCCAGCAGGCCCTCCGACTAGCACCGGCCAGTGCCGCAAGGTGGTTCGCTGCAGCCCTGCGCATCCTCCCAGACGACGCACCGGCGTGCGAACGCATCGACTTGCTACAGGCCGGCGCCGCAGCGCTCACTGCGGCAGGCCGCCTCGACGAGGGCCATTCGCTCCTCGTGGACGCGATCGCCATCGTGCCGGACGACTCGCCGGTGATAGAGGCCAGACTCGCCCGAGTCTGTGCCGGCGTGGAGAGCGCGCTCGGACGATATGACCAGGCCCACATCCGCCTCGTCGAGGTCCTCGAGAGCCTTCAGGAACCGGGGTCGCCCGAGGAGGTGGCCGTACTGATCGACCTGGCCATGAACGCGTTCTGGCGGGCGAGGTACGACGCAATGCAGGAACCCGCCGAACGGGCCCTCGACGCGGCAAGACGGCTCCGGGACGCGCCCCTGACCGCTGCCGCTCTTTCCCTGGTGGCGCTGGCCGACTCGATGACAGGAGCAGCCGATCGCGCCGAATCGAATCGCGCTGAAGCGGCAAACCTCGTCGAATCGCTGTCCGACAGCGAGTTGACGCGCCATCTCGACGCCGCAACCAGGCTCGCCTGGGCCGAGGTCCATCTCGATCGCTACGTTGAGGCCGACGCGCATGCCAGCCGGGCCCTTGCCTTGGGACGTGCCAGCGGGCAAGGGGAGCTGGTCCTCGTCCTCGTTCAGACGCTGGGCAGGGTCTGGTACGTACGGGGCAAGCTGGCCGAGACCGCCGAATTGCTCGACGGCGGGGTCGAGTCGGCCCGTCTGAGCGGCAACACGCAGTCGGTGGGCTGGAACCTCTTCGACCACTCCTCCGTCACCCTGGCCATGGGGGATCTCGGACCGGCGCTGGCCACCGCCGAGGAGGCTGTCCTTACAACCCGGGACCTCGGCCAAGGATTCCACTCGGCATGGGCGGCGGTCAGGTTGGCCGGCGCGCTGCTGGAGACGGGCCACTACACCAGGGCAGTCGAGCTGCTGCTCGAATCCGCCGGGGGTGAACAGCAGACGCTGATCCCGGGAAGTTGGAGGGCGTTCTCACTCGAGCTGCTGACCCGCTGCTGGCTGGCCCTCGATCGTCGGGCCGAGGCGGAGCACGCAGCCGCTTGTGCCGAAGCATGGGCTTCGACCGTGCAGCTCCCGCTCGCCGCCGCCTGGGCCGCCCGGGCT
Organism: Acidimicrobiia bacterium; assembly: GCA_029857855.1. GTDB lineage: Bacteria > Actinomycetota > Acidimicrobiia > Acidimicrobiales > SZUA-35 > JAHELU01. The sequence goes on from JAOUGG010000021.1 coordinate 8,514, forward strand.
GTTGCCGCCGTCGAGCTCCACGGCGGCAACCACCGTCCGGCGGCCGAACGTGCGCTGGCATCGGCCGAAGCCGCCGAGCGTGCGCAGGCGTCGATAGAGAGCGCCCTCGCCCGGACGCTTGCCGGCCGGGCCCTGGCCCAGGCCGGCGAGACCGACCGGGCCATCGAGGAGCTGCAACACGCCGCCACCGACCTCGATGCTGTCGGGGCGCTGCGCTATCGCAATCAAGCCGAACGCGAGCTGAGGCAACTCGGCTGTCGGATTCACCGTCGCAGCGGGCGGGTGAAAGCTGGTGCTCCGGGCCTCGAGTCGCTCACCGAACGAGAGTTCCAGGTGGCGCGCCTGGTGGTCGACCGCAGGACGAACCTTGAGATCGCGACAGCACTGAGCCTCAGCCGAAAAACCGTCGAGACCCACCTGCGCAACATCTTCCACAAGATCAACGTGTCGTCGCGCGTCGAACTGGCTCGGGCGGTTGAACGATCGGAGCGAGCCGTCAACGTTCATTCTGTCGGTGCCCCTTAACCGATGCTGACACCGGTGTCGTCGCCGCCGGCTCGCACGAGCTCGTCGCTGATCGAGTGACGGATCAGGGTTCTGCCCTGATGACACCACAGCCATCCGGTGCCACGCTGATCTCGGGCAGAAACACAGATCCACCGGCGCCACCTGCAGTCTGCACGCCGCACCTCGACGTGCCCGCAGCATGTCACGCACGTGGGAAAGGACGAAAGATGAGGAAGATCGCCACGTTACTGACCGCGCTGGTCGTTGTCATGCTGTTGCTGCCGATGCCGGCCGCGCTGGCGAGATCGGCCGAGAGGTTCTCCTACGGTGAGAGGGTCGACTTCGCCGGGGCTGGCTGGCTCGCCGAGACGGACTACAGCACCACGAATCTGGAGATTCGAGTGTTCGACCTGGACTACCGTTCGACGGATTCCGGTCCCGTGAACTCGAAGGACCCCGGGATCGTGCTCTTCTTCCGGCACCGGGAATGGGACCCCGTGACCGGAGTGATGACGGAGACGAATTATGAAGGTTTCTCGGGCTCCGGAGCGATCTTCGAGTTCGATCGCTCACTCAGGAGGGCTGAGGCCACGTTCCCGTTGCGGCTCTACGGGTACCGATGCCTCTATCCCGAGGACGGTGGGCCGGTGGGCATCGCCAAGGCGGTTGAATGCGTGGAGATCGGCGAGCCGACTGTCCAGGCCCATATCGTCTGGACCGGGGTTGGACCGATCACCCGTGACGCGTTCAACGACCGGGGTTCCGAGCCTCCCTGGTTCATCGGACAGGCCCATCTCGTCGAGGCGTTCCGCGATGCTGAAGCAGAAGGCACTGTTGCCGGGGACGGCCTCGTGTTGGCCGATGGGCAGGCCGCCTACGCCGTGTTGTTGCGAGGCAAGTACCACGACCAGCTGGTCTTGCCCCGCTGAGTCAGATATCTAGCCATCGACTTGCCCATGAACTCGACGGCAACGGGTTGAGCCGCCACCTACTCGTATCGCAGGGCGTCGCCCGGGCGCAGGTGCGCTGCTCGGCGAACCGGACCGATGACCACGATCCAGGCCAGGACGATCGTCACGATCAGTGCGAGGACCGCGTACCAGAGCGGGAACAGGTACGGCACCGCTCCGTAGTCGAACAACTCGGTGACGAGCCAGGTCAGAACGGCACCGATGAGCCAGCCGAAGGGAACGGCCATCACCCACCCCAACAGTGCGATCACGAGCGCTTCGAATCGGAAGATCCTCCTGACGTCCCGCGCCCGGGCACCGATCGAACGGAGCACGCCGATCTCGCGGGTTCGTTCGACGACGTTCATCGTCATGGTGTTGACCAGGCCGATCATGCCGATGGCAACGATCGGGATGCCCATGGCGGCCAACGCCCCGACCAGAACTCGGTTCTCGGCCAGGCTGGCCTGGCGTTCCACGTAGTGGATCTCGGTCCGGACCGGATAGCCGGCAGCGTTCAGCTCGTCTTCCACCGCGGTCGCCAACCGGTCGATGTCCGCCTCGTTCTGGCTCTGCGATCTCACCCAGAACGTGTTCGTGTCGTCGCGGGCCAGTAGCTGCTGGAATGTGAACAGCGGAAGGTAGACGGTGGTGCCGTTGTTCATGAGCCGGCCGTCGATGCCGACGACCTCCAGGTCGGCGGTGCCCCTTGCTGTTCCCACAGTCACAACGCTGCCGACGTCGAGGCCGGCGGTTGCGGCCAGGGCCCGTCCGAAGACGGCCACCGGTTTGCCTTCGTCGCCCGGTTCGAGCCACCGGCCGGCCAGGATGTCCGGTTCGAACAGGGGGGTGTCGGTTGGGATGCCCCATGACTCGTACTGCTCGCCGTCGACCTCGAGCGCGTTGTAGAGCGTCGGGTGGAGTGTGTCGACACCGTCGATCGAGGCCAGGATGGCGCCGGCGCGGTCGTCCAGCTCGGTGTTGGTCCGCTGGATCGCCAGCACATCCCAGCTCATCGAGTCCCAGACGTCGACGACCTCTTTGGTGACGGTGACGCCAAGGGCGAGAAACCCCAGGGCTATGCCGCCCGCCAGGCCGACCTGGACGGTGGTGCCGAATACACGACCCTTGCGTCTGGTCACGTTCCGTGTCCCGATGCGGGCGTCGCGGGGCAGGGGTAGCCGGTGGAGCAGACGGTCGATGCCCGATGTCCCCGTCTGTACCGAACCGGCCTCGAGCCCCTGTCGCACACTGATCCGCCCCGCGCGCCGGAGCGCGGGGAGCGCGGCCAGGGTTGTACCGAGCAGGCCGATGACGATTCCGATGACGATCACGGGGATCGAGACGCCCCACGTGGGATCAATCCCGTAGAACTGCGAGCCGATGACGTCGAGTAACGCATTGGCGAAGATCACACCGATGACGGTGCCGACGATGGAGCCGATGCCGCCCAGGAGCATCGATGTCCGCAGGTACGACCCAGTGATCTGCCGTCGACGGGCACCGATCGCCTTCATCATCGCGATCTCCCGCCGCTGCTCGGCGATCATTGTCGTCATCGTGTTCGAGATGAGGACGAGCGCCGAGATCAACGCCAGCACAGCACCCACGTAGAACAGGGTGGCGAAGTTGTTGAATATGTCCTGACCGGGCCAGGTTCCCACAGGTCGTACGTCCGGCAGCTCGGAGAACACGATGTCGGGGTGCAGCTCCAGTAGCTCGTTTCGGACCGCCTCGGCGACCTCGCTCGCCCGGGCGGGGTCGTCGACCGTGAGCTCGATGGAGTTGACACCCCGGGTGCCTGCCAACTCGTTGACCCCGTCTTGCGACTCGTACAACACCACCCGCTCAGCTGCGATCTGGCTGAAGCCGAGCGAGTCACCACGACCGGAAACCGTGACCGGCAGAAGCGATCCGTTGACGTCCTCGAGCTGTACTTCGGCGCCCACGCCCTCGGAGAACCGACCGCTGCGCTGGTTCTGCCCGTCGGTGACCACTTCGGCCGTGGCCGGCGGCGATCCCTCATCGACGATGACGGCGTTCACCCGCTGGTCGTCGAACGATTCCACACCGATCAGCCATGCGTCTTCGCGGCGATCACCGAAGAAGACCCGGGTGGGGAAGATGGTGCGAACCTCGAGTGCACTCACGTTCGCAATCTGCTCGATCGACGAGCGGTCGCTGCTGCTCAGCACGACGTCGCCGGTGAGGAAACGGATGTCGTGCAACTTGTCCTCTGCGATGCGATCGGTCATCGCCCGGCTCATGAGGGGAGGCATGGCGAACAGCGACAGGCCGGCGACGGCGGCGGCGACAGTGATCACCGTGAACACCGAACGAGCGCGGCGACGCCCGATGTCGTGCCAGGACTTGCGACGCAAGACATTCATTCTCAACCGTCGCTCTCGACACGACCATCGCGAATGGCGACGGTGCGGGGCGCCCGGCCGGCGAGGGCACGGTCGTGGGTGACGTAGAGGACGGTCATCCCGCCGTCGTTGAGCTTTGCCAGCAAGTCGAACATCTTCGACGCCGTTTCCGTGTCGAGGTTGCCGGTCGGCTCATCGCCGACCAGCAGCACCGGATCA
>JAOUGG010000544.1 GCA_029857855.1 Acidimicrobiia bacterium
TTGGCGATCGGCACGGAGGTCTGGGCCTCCTCAACCGGTTCAGCGGGGGCGGGCGCCTCGGTGCTGGAGGTCGCTGCCTCGGTGGTCGACGTTGTCGGCTCCTCGGTGCTGGAGGTCGGCGCCTCGGTGGTTGACGTGGCGGCGTCGGCCGAGGTTGCGGTGGAGTCTTCGGTATCGGCACCAGTGACAGGAGCCGAGGGATTCCCGTCGGCGTCGGTTGCGTCGTCGGCCAGGGGGGCGACGGTGGTGGCGGTGGCCGACTCGGTTGTCGTGTCCCCGGACCGCAGAAGGCCCCAGGCGATCAGGGCGAGGCCGCCGGCGAGAATGGCACCGACGAGAATGCCGGCGCGGTTACCGCGACCGTCGTCGCGGTAGCTCGGATCGATCTCGACCGTCTGGGCTGCCGGGACCTCGTAGTCGTCGGTGGTCTCGGTTGCGGCCTCGGTCACGCCCCGGCTGTATTCGCGCGAGTCGAACGCGGCGCCGTCGCCCTCGAGCGTGACGCCGCCCTTGTCGAGGTCGTCGAGCTGGTTGGTCTCGGCGGCTGAGGCCGCCATGGCGTCGGCCTCCTCGTCGACCTCCACCTCGCCGGTGATGACGGCGTCGCCGTCGACACCCTCGAGTTCGTCGGCCAGCTCGTCGACGTGCTCGGCGTCGGCCTGGTCGAGATCCGTGTCGTCGTCGATGACGTCGACGCCGGAATCACCGACGAGGATGTCGTCGTCGTTGTCGAGAACATCGACCTCGTCGGCGGAAGGCTCGATATCGACGCCATCGGCGGTGATCTCGACGCCGTCGGCGAGCTCGATGTTCTCGTCGCCGTCACCGACGAGTTGAGAGGCAACGGCAGCGGCGCCGATGGCGACACCGCCGGCAGCCAGGCCCGATGCTCCGGACGAGGAACTCGACGGCGTGTGAGCGGCCACGATCCCCGATGCGGTGGCGGCGAGCGTGTTCGCCTCGGCGGTCGGGATGAAGGCGGGGCTGTAGGTCTTGCGGTCGTCGCCGAGGGCCTCGGCGAGGATGGAGGCGAACTCGAGAGCAGACGGCGGGCGGGCCTCGGGGGTGTCGGACCCCGACCACATGATGAGGCGCCGGACCGACCGGGGGACGTCCTCGAGAGAGTCGCCGAGCGACGCCTCGAGAATCTTGCCGAGTGAGTAGACGTCGGATCGTTCGGTGGCGTCGATCCCGTCGAGGACCTCGGGGGCCACCCAGTGGTGGTAGTCGGAGCGGGCTTCGCCGCCCAGGCCGAGACCGATACCGGCAACGGCCACGTCGTCTCCGACGACGTAGATCTGGTCGGGGGAGAGGGCACCGTGGAAGAGGCCCCGCAGGTGGGCCTCGTGGGTGGAGCGGGCGGCCGCCTCGGTGATGGCGGCACAATCCTGCCAGGCCGGGCCGGCCGGCGGGATCATCGAGGCGAGCGTCGGGTCGTCGATCACCGGCGTGACGGCGAAGGGTGTGCCGTCGCTGGCGAAGTCACTGTCGATCACCGGGACGAGGCCGGGCAGGTCGGCGGACTGCCGGAGTCGACGCAGATGCGATCGATCCCACCGCTCGGATGACCCGACGGTCACCTTGACGGCAGTACCTTCATCGGCAATCACGATCTCGTCGAAGCCGTTGACGGACGTTGTGATCGAGTCTTCCGCCGTCTCGTCGTGTGTATTCACCGTTTACCTCCGCCGACACCACGCCAAGTAGTTCACGCAGGCCGAAAACTAGCAGCTCCACAACGTTGTTGCAGAACTCTTAGTGCAATAAGTCTGAATAAGTAATCTGAAAACGGCAGCGGACCTGTCGCCCCTTGGCTGCCAACGATCAAAGGTAGCAACAAACCGACCGTCTGGTCGACAACCGTCGGCAAATTTTGTTCCTATCGAACGAGCATGGTTGTCGAAGCAGATGGAGCCCGTTTCAGCCGCCGCCGGATCAGGCGACGGGGTCGGATCCGAGACGGTACCGGTAGCCCCGGCGGTCGGCGTCGATGAGGGTGATCAGGCCGAGGGCCCGGAGGATGTAGGCCAGCTTCTGGGCGCTGCTCCGATCGGCCGCACCGCCCTTTGCGATGTCGGCCGTGGTGAACACCTCCGGCAAATCGGTCGGGAGCAGCCCCAACACGTCGGCTCCGGTCTCGAACCGCTCCCAGCGATCGATCCGGCGGATCTTGCGGTCGGTGGTGCGCCAGCCGCCGCGGCCCCGCCTGGCCGTCGGATCGTGGTCCTGGTATCGATCGACCTCCATGAGCACGACGTCGACCGAGAACTTGGGGTGGTCGATCAGCGTCGGAACGCTCACCAGCTCGTCGAGGATCGAGAACCGACTGCCCTTCTTCGGCGACCGTCTCACCGGTTTCGAGGGGCGGTGCAGATAGGTGGTGAGAGCGACCGGATGCACGATCCGTATCCGGTAGCGATCGAGTAGGGCGTCGAGCTTGCGTCCCATGGCCGCAAACGACTGGGTCTGGACCTCGATCAGGAGGTCTCCCCGGCGAATGTCGATCACGAAGTTGTCGAGCCTCACCTCGAGCTCGTCGCCCGGTTCCGCCACCATGTCCTTCAGCGCCGCATGGATCGACCCCTCGTTGAGGGTGCCGATGTGGGGCGGATCGGCCCCGGCGTTCGAGTCAGTCGTCCTTGAGGGCAACGGCGTTGGGGGTGACGTTCATCTTCGGCTCGTATTCGGGGGCGACCACATCGGTTCGTTCGCCGGCGAGTGCGGTTCGGAGCTGGTCGACGCAGTTCGGGCAGGGGCCGTAGAAGCGCTGCTCGACGTCGGCGGAGCAGCGGGGACAGGCGTGGCTCAGGGGCTCGTTGCTGGATTGCAAACCGGATTCCTTGTTCGTGGGCCGAATTATCGATACTGTTTGAACATCGGAGAACCTGACAACGACGTCGGATTGTGACGGCTCCGACCGTCATCGGCTTCGATCGTGCGCTCGTTCGCATTCGACATTACAGTCCGGCTCAATCAATCAACTGGTACTACGGGGGACCTGCCAAATGGCTCAAGTTGTTCTGTCCGACGTCAACAAAGTGTATCCCAACGGCTATCACGCCATTGAGGACCTCTCGCTCGAGATCAACGACGGGGAGTTTCTCGTCCTCGTCGGCCCGTCGGGATGTGGCAAGTCCACCGCTCTGCGGATGGTTGCGGGGCTCGAGGACATCAGCAGTGGGGAGCTGAAGATCGACGATCGAGTCGTGAACGAGGTCCATCCCAAGGATCGCGACATCGCGATGGTGTTCCAGAACTATGCGCTGTATCCGCACATGACGGTTGCCGACAACATCGGCTTTGCGCTCAAGCTGGCCAAGGTCCCGAAGGCCGAGATTCAGGAGCGGGTCCGCAAGG
>JAOUGG010000545.1 GCA_029857855.1 Acidimicrobiia bacterium
GGCCGATGCCCATCAGCTTCTCGGCCGGGTCGGCGTTGCGACGATCCCGTTCGGCCTTGAGCGCCTCGTAGTCGCACAACTCGAGGGCGGTCCGCAGTGTGGCCTGGTAGTCGCCCGAGTCGTAGTAGACCTCGGCGTGTGGCGTCTTGTAGGGAAAGGCGTCGGCGGCGATGAAGTTTCGCATCCGCACCTCGGCCGGATCGATGCCGGTCTCGTCGGCCACCAGGTCGACGACCCGCTCGATCATGTAGGTGGCTTCGGGCCGACCCGCACCCCGGTACGACGACAGGGGCGACTTGTTGGTGGCCACCACCTTGTGGCCGGCGGCGATGGCGGGAATGGCGTAGCAGCCACTGGCCATCCAGTTGGTGAGGGTCGGCATACCGAGCGCCACTGGCACATCGGGGTAGGCCCCGACGTCGGCGATCACCATCGACCGCAGCCCGAGGATCGTGCCGTCGTCGTCGAACGCCACGTCGATCTCGTGGTGCTGATCACGGCCCGAGTACATGAGGAGGAAACACTCGCTGCGGGTCTGCACGTACTTGACCGGGCGGCCCAGCCACTTCGACAGCACCGGCACCATCAGCAGTTCCGGATACCACTGGACCTTGGCCCCGAAGCCGCCACCGACGTCGGGTTGGATGACCCGAAGCTGGCTCTGTGACAGGCCGAGGTAGCTCGACAGGGTGTTGCGGAGAGCGTGAGGGACCTGGGTCGACGCCCAGACGGTGAGCTTGTCGCGACCCCAGTCGGCCAGCACCACGCTGGTTTCGAGCGGCACGGGGTGAACCCGGTTGTTGTGCAGCTTCAGCGCCGCGGTGTGGGGGGCCGAGTCGAACACCTCGCTCAGGTCGTCGGCGAAGGGCGTGTCGAGCAGGACGTTGCCGCCGATGGCCTCGTGGAGAACGGGCGCTCCGTCGGCCATGGCTGCGGCCGGGGTCGTGACGACCGGCAGCGGGCTGTAGTCGATGACCACCTGCTCGGCGGCGTCCTCGGCGATGGCCGGGGTGTCGGCCACGATGATGGCGACCGGTTCACCCACGAACCGCACCTTGCCCCGGGCCAGGACCGGTCGGTCCATACCGGGAATGCCGGGCACGTTGCCGTAGCCCTCGAAGTCGTCGATCGTGTAGACGCCGTGCACACCGTCGACCGCTGCGGCGGCGCTGGTGTCAACCGACGTGATGTCGGCGTGGGCCTCGACGCTGCGGGCGAAGGCCACATGCAAGGTGCCGACGAGTTGCACGTCGTCGACGTAGTTCCCCCGACCGGTGATGAGGTTGGGGTCCTCCTTGCGGATGACCCGGGCTCCGACCATCGTTGGCATGATCGTGTTCCTTTCGATGTTTTCGACTGGTTCGTTTCGGTTAGAGGCCGGCCGCAGTGGCGGCCCGCTGGACGAGGACTCGGGCCAGGTGTTGCCGGTAGGCGGCCTGGGCGTGCAGATCCGACGGCGGTTCCGTGCCCTCGGCGGCGACCGCCCCGATCTCGGCGGCCGACGATCCCTGGCGAAGGGCGTCGGTGGCGTCCGACGCCAGCATCGGCGTCGAGCCCATGTTCACAAGCGCCACGGCGCCGGCGACACCTCCAGCACTGCCGTTGCCGCCGCCGTTGCTGCCGTTGCCCGCGGCTTGAACCGAGCAGCCGACGATGGCCCAGTCCTGGGCTCTCCGGTTGAACTTCTGGAATCCCCAGCCGGCGCCGGTGTACTTGGGGAAGCGGATCTCGGTCAGGAGTTCGTCGGCTCCGACGGCCGTTTCGAGGAATCCCTCGAAGAAGTCGGCGGCCGGCAACGTCCGCTCTCCGGATGGACCGGTGATGACCATGGTCGCTCCCGTGGCCAGCGCCACCGACGGCAGGTCCGACGCCGGGTCGCCGTGGACGAGCGAGCCGCCGATCGTGCCTCGGTTTCGAACCTGCGGGTCACCGACGTGGGACGCCACGTGGGCCAGCAACGGCAGGTGTTCGGCCAGCAGCGATGAGTGTTCGACATCGCGATGGCGGGTCAGGGCACCGATGGCCAGGTGGTCGCCACCGTCGTTGATGTACGACAGGTCGGCAACCTCACCGATATCGATCAGGCGCTCGGGCTGGGCCAGCCGCAGTTTCATCAGCGGCAGGAGGCTGTGGCCCCCGGCCAGCAGCTTGGCCTCGTCACCGTATTCGGCCAGCAGCGCCAACGCTTCGGCCGCGCTGGCCGCTCTCGTGTAGGCGAATCCAGCAGGAATCATCCCCACTCCCTTGGTTCAGTCGTTCGGGTGCGCCGCCCGCCGGTTCCCCTTGGCGGCAGCCATGATCGGCCGGGCGTCGTCGGTAGTCTAGCGACGCTACCGTGTTCGATCCAGCGCAACGAGCGCTTCGACTTGGCACACGACGCTCGACGACGCTTTCAGGCCGACCTCTCCGTCCACGACATCGAAGCCGGCTGGCCGAGCTGCCTGACGCCCAACGTGACGATGCCGCACTGTGCGGCTCTACGGCACCCCGATAGGTCGCCGATGCCGTTCCCTGCTCGTCTCCATCTCTGACCGCCTGCCCCCCACATGAACGAACCGACCCCAACTTTCACCGCCACCAGTACAATCGGCCACCTGGCCGACTGACCACCCCCGCTACCGGCCAGGGCTGAGGTTCAAGTCGGTGTTCGTCGCCACACGGGAAATTCGTCGGTCGCTCGGGCGATTTGCGTTACTCACCGGAGCGGTCGCCTTGCTCGTCGTGTTGCTGCTGTTCTTTCAGGCCGTTTCCGGAACGCTGACCAGTGGTTTGACCGGCGGGTTCGAGTCGACATCGGCCGATGTGTTGGTGTTCGATGAGCGGGCTCGAGGCAATCCGTTCGCCAGCGTGTTAGCGCCGTCGCTGGTCGATGATGTCTCCGGTTTGGCCGATGTGGTTGCTGCGGCACCGATCGCGCTTGGGGTCTTCAGTGGATCTGGACCGGACGGCGATCTTGATGTGGTGATCGTCGGTGGCGATCCTTCTGGGCCGTCGGTACCCGGTAAAGTCACCGACGGCCGCCTCCCGGAGACTCCCGGTGAGGTGTTGTTCGGCGGCTCGTCTTTTGAGGCGGCACTGGCCATCGGCGACGAGGTGTCGATCGGGGAGTTGACACTGGTGGTCGTCGGTGTGACCGACGACGCGGCGTTCAATGTGTCACCGACGCTGTACACGCTGTTCGAGGACTATGTGAGCCTCAGCAGGGAACGGGCAGGAGCCCCGATCGATGTTCCGATCTCGCTGGTGGGGGTGGCCGTTGCCGCTGACGAAGATCCGGCAGCTGTTGCCGAGTCGATCACGGCCTCGATCGATGGGGTCGTGGCCTTGGAACGCGGTGCTGCGGTGGACGCCCTCCC
>JAOUGG010000546.1 GCA_029857855.1 Acidimicrobiia bacterium
TACCGCCACTCGCCCACAACGGTCCGTCGGGCACCACCGCCACCTCCTCCGGTAGATCGGGCTCGATGACCTCGCCCCCGACGGCGAAGGTCAGGGCGCCGGACGGGCATTTCTCGACCATGGCCATGACCTGCGCCCGGACGACGGTGTCGTCGGTGTCCGCCGCCATCTTCCACACGTTCGACACCTTGTTGCCGCAGAAGCCGGCGTGAACGCAGATGCCACGATCGTCGAACACCTCGATCCCGGTACCGCCGAGCGAGTCGGCACGATCGGCGTAGGAGTCAGCCGGTGCCGTCTCGGTGCCGTCGAAGCCGATCGAGGCGTGGGTGCCGTCGCAGAACGGCTTCATCTCCGACGAACCGCAACGGCACAGGGCATAGGTGGGGCGGTCGTCGTCCAACGATTCGGTGCGCCAGGTCAACGGCTCACCATGCTCCGACACCACCGGCGACTTCCTCGTGAGCGGCACTCCGCCCACCACGAGGTACGGGCCGTTCTTCCGCACCTTGATCGTCGCCTCGGCAGCCGGCTTTTGTGTGTCGTCATCGGTCATGGCCCAACACTAGGTCCGGTGTGCCGACGGCTCAAGCCTTGCGTAGGCTTCGCCCAATGAAATCCCGACCCGACAACCAATCGATCGAGACGCTTCGGGGCTCGATCACGTCGGTCGGTTTCAGCTCCGGTCACCAGTTCGTCATCGGCCACTGGCCGGTGTCACCGATCGGCCCGTTCGCCGATGTCATGTGGCGAGGGGCCGACGGCTCGAAGACGCTGATCGCCTCGGCCGAGGCCGCCGACTACATCACCGGCATCTACCCTTTCGACGATCTCGTCGCGGCAACGGTCACGGTCACCGACGGCGTCGGCGGGCGGGGCGGCAACCGGCTGATCGTCGAATCGGATCCGCTGACTCTGTTGTTGACGATCGGCCGGCTGGTGGTTCCGTTCCCGCCCAGGCCTCGGTGGGTCACCGAAACGGCCGAGCGGTTGACGGCCAGGGCCCTCCTCGGCGTGAACACCTACGGCGTGAGCCCGACAGGGGTCGAGGAGTGGTATCGGACCAGGTCGGTTCGCCGGGTGGTCGGCGGGCGGGGCACGCTGCACGGAACCGATCTCGGCACGCTGGCGAGGCTGAACCGACCGATGGAGGTCGGATTCAGCGAACCACCGAGCAAACCGACCCACGTTCGACTCCGCGTCGACGTCAGGCAATCCGGCTGACGACCTTACACCGACCTTAGATCCTGCTCGACGCGGCGGTGAAAGGCTGGAAGGCCGACAAACCCACGGCTATCATCGTTCGGGATATCGCAACCGCCGCGAATCATCGATCGACACCCACGAAGGCACAAGGCCTTCAACCGCCGCCGGGCGTCGGTCAATCACCGGGCCGGGGAGAAGCGTCAGCTCGACCCCGGCGCGGCTGGTCGGCCTCCTGACCCATCGCCGAACGTCTCAGGGTCAGGAGGCCGATCAGATCCCTTCAGCCGGTTCGACCGACCGCAGCGACAAAGGCCACGGCAACGAGATCGACGACCAGGTCGACCCGCTGATGATGGATGAGATGTCCCACCCCCGGTAACAGTTGCCCGCTGGCCGGTTCGCCGATGGCGTCGACCGTCGACCGGAGCTGGTGGTCCGTGGCGTAATCGTCGGCGTCGCCCTGGACCACAAGAGTCGGGCAGCTGATCTCCGCCAGCCGGTCACGGATGTCCCAGCGACCGAACTCGTCACTCACCCAGACACCCGACCAGGCCTCGAAGACCGCAGCGGGATCGGCATGGTGGGCACCCAACGACCGAATGATCCGGGACGGGTCGGCCCGCATGGCCGAAATGGCGGACACACACACCGGTTCGACGAAGCTGTGGGGGGCGAGCGCCACGACCCCCCGGCACGCCCCGCCCGACGAGGCGTGGAGCAGGGCGATCGAACCACCGTCGGAGTGACCGACCAGGAACGGATCGGGGATGTCGAGTTCTTCGAGAAGCCTGGCCAGCAACCGGGCCTGATCGTGGAGCCACAGGGTCGGCCACGGGCCCGTCGGGACGGGCGTCGAACCACCGTGGCCGGGTCGGTTGTAGGCCATGACGGCCACGCCGGTCCGGTCCGCCAGTTCGGCGGGGGTGTCCCTCCACTGGGCAATCGAACCGAGGCCATCGTGGAGCATCACGATCCTCGGCGCGCCTGCACCCCAGACCTCGTACTCGACCGACGCCTCGATCATGTCGATCCGCTCAGGCATCCCCCGAGGGTAGACGCCGAGGCTCGGTGCTGCTAGCGCCCCTTGGGTGTCGGTTCGGGCACGACCCAATCGGAGGGCTTGCGGGAGAAGTCGAAGAACGGTGCCTCGTCACCCGACGCAACGGCCTCCTCGATTTGATCGTAGAAACCCTTGCCGGTTTCCTCGGCGAAGGTGATGGCCACCTCGGTGTGGCTGTCGCCGGGATTCGGCCGTTGCACGTATTCCGGAAAGCTCGCCTCGGCCGCGTCGCCCTCGACGTAGCCCCGGGCGAACATCTGCTTGAGGATGCCGAAGCCGTCGTTGCGTACGAGCGTGGCCCCCCGAGGCGTGCCGCCGAGGCTTTTCATGTGCTCACTGAACTTGTCGAGATCGTGGGTGTCATAGGCCACGTGCTGGACGGCATGATCACCGTGGCGTTCCACGAACTTCGTAACCTGCGACTTCTTGGCCCGGTCGATGCCCTCGATGAGCGCCACGCCGAAATCGCCGTAGTCGACGCACCAGATCTTCATGCTCGAGTCCGGATCGTCCGGTCGCACGTCGTCGATCCGGTTGATGAGGGTCCCGCCCTCGACCTCGATGTGGAACCAGGCCCACTGCTCGATGGTCCCCTGCTCGCAGGCGTAGGTCACGTGGTCGACTTTTTTGAGATGCGCAGACACCGTTGTCACTACCTTTCATCATCCGATTCTTGCTCGCAGTGAGCGATATGTTCCAGACTAGACATTCTGCACAACATCACTCAATGCTCTTGACCACTCTGCTGCACAGAATGGGACAAATATGCCATACTGGCGGGATCGTAGGACTGAGGAGATGAGCCAAATGAACATGTTGCGCCCCGAGGACAACGGCGGTCTGCACCTGGGCGGCGGCTCGGTCGCAGGCAACGACATCGACGAGACCGATCAACGGATCATCGTGGCTCTGCGCCGGAAGCCACGGGCATCGGTGTCCGAGCTGTCCCGGCTTCTCTCGCTCGCCCGCGGCACCGTCCACACCCGCCTCGACCGCCTCGAACACCGCGGTGTGATCACCGGGTACGGGCCGGATCTCAATCTCGGCGCCGCCGGCTATCCGGTGCAGGCGTTCACCACCTTGGCGATC